>JAMCUD010000116.1 GCA_023379355.1 Thermoplasmatota archaeon | reverse complement strand
GTCAATTGGGCTGTATGGTCGTGGAACTCTTTCATAGCTGCTGTCTGTGGTGATGTTGTTCTGTGGAAACCCTCCACTAAAGCCTCGCTTGTTGCAATAGGCGTCATACATGTAATAGAAAAAGTACTGGAAAGGCTTGGAATGCCGCAGATCTTCTCACTCATTGTGAGCAGAGGTTCACAGGGTGGTGAGTGGATTGCCACAGACTCCAGAATACCTCTAGTCTCATTCACAGGTTCAATTCCAGTGGGAAAGAAAATAAACACTACTGTATCGGCAAGGCTTGGAAAGACTATTCTTGAGCTTGGGGGTAACAATGCAGCCATAATTTCGTCCAGGGCAAACATGGATATTGCCCTTAGAGGTCTGGTATTTGGTTCACTGGCAACAGCAGGGCAGAGATGTACCTCCACAAGAAGGGCAATAATTCACGAAGACATTTACGACGAATTTGTAAAGAAACTAAAAGCTGCATATGCCACCATCAGGATAGGCAACCCCCTGGAAAAGGGTGTCCTCGTTGGTCCACTTATAGACAGGGAAGCAGTTAAAACCTACCTTGCTGCAATAGAAACAGCTAAAAAAGAGGGAGGGAAGCTGTTGTATGGTGGGGAGGAAATCACAATTCCCGGGCTGGATCATGGTTTTTATGTGAGACCGGCCATTGTTGAGGCAAACAGTTCAATGCCAATAGTGAAGGAAGAAACTTTCGGTCCTCTTCTCTATGTCTTCAAGTATAAAACAATCGAAGAGGCCATCACCATCCATAATTCCGTGCCTCAAGGTCTGTCTTCAGCCATATTCACCACAGATCTAAGGGAGGAGCATCTGTTTCTCTCTGCAAGAGGTTCTGACTGCGGTATTGTAAATATAAATACCAGTACTGCCGGAGCGGAAATAGGTGGGGCATTCGGTGGAGAAAAGGAAACCGGATCTGGAAGAGAAAGTGGAAGCGATGCATGGAAGGCATATATGAGAAGGCAAACTGTGACGGTGAACTGGGGCACGGACATTCCACTGTCCCAGGGTGTCAGGTTTGACTTTTGATCTACTTGCAAATTCCTGTGAGTAATATCAAACTCACTAATCCTCTTTAATAATGAGAATATTTAACCCAGGTGGCAAAGAAGGACATCAGGAATCTCAGTATTATCAGGTCAGTGGAACTCGTCCCTTCCAGGACATTATCCGTATCTGACATAATGGATGCAGGCACTATGCTTGCTGATCTCTCGGATATGTTCACTGCGCCGGAAAATCCCAGGGGGCTTCCAGGCATTGATCCGGTAATAGCGCTTTACGAAGCCACAAGAAATAATGATATTATCCCCATGCCCCATATAACCCCAAGGGACAAGAATGCCCTTTTTATAAGATCACAGGCCATAACAGCCATGAAATTCGGAATAAATCATTTCTTCGTAATAGGTGGCGATCCAATAAGCCCAGATGCCAACTCAAGAGAGGTCCGGGAGATCGATGTTATGGAAACAATAGCTGAGATCAGCAGGTCAGGGAAGCTGGTTAAGCCCAGGGATGGAGTTCCAGCAGAAATTGTTGTGGGAAGCGCAATAAACCCATACAGATCCAACGAGGAAGAAATTGCGTCAAAAAAGATCGAGAATGGATCCAGACTCTTCATAAGCCAGATAATTTTTGACCCTCAACTCTTGGAAAAGGATTGGATAAAGAAGAGAAATTTTAAGATAATGGCAGGGTTCATGGCAATCAGGAAAAAATCCCAGGTGGATTTCGCTGAAAAGCTGCACATAAACATGCCTGCAGAGATTCGCGAAAAATTCCAGAACTCGGATGATATAGCATCAACTTCGCGGAAAGTGATCCTGGAGGCATTCGATTCCCTAAAGGGATATGTTGATGGGATTCACCTGATGCCACTGGGACATAACAGTCTTGCAAAGGATATACTGGAGTGCATTTGAAATGACAGAGATCAAAGGATTAATATACGGAACATACCCAAAGAGTGATGAACTTAGAATCAAGATCGGAAGATGGGAAAGAGGATTGCTGAAAGGCCAGGAAATTGAAGGAGAAATAAGTGGGGAGAAGAAACTGAGGACAGAACTTTTCAGAAGTACTGGATCAGATTACACTGATCCCCTCTTCAACTGGTATGACATTTTCAGACCATTAACATGTGCCACTGAAGGAATTTCTCCAGGTCCACTAACACGATACAAGGAGACAAACACATTCTACAGGTTTCCGGAAGTGGATCACGTTGGCAGGTTGAAGGTGAATCCTTCAGAATTCAATGAGATTGAAGCAAATCCACCGTTTCCCATGTTTCAGAGAAATAATGATCCTAACTATTTTGCGTTCTTTCCCTCTCCTTTTTCATTCTTCAAAATGTCAATGATAAAGGAGGATCTTTCATTGGAGAAATTCACTGCTGGCATGATCTCTATCTATTCAGACATTATGAAATCCTACGGGTTTAAGAACGCACTTCTATTCGAATCTCTTCCATATCAGGGTGAGGACTTGTCACTTCTCTTACCATTTGTGGAAAAATTCAGGACAATTCTTGTAACCGAGGGAAATCTCAAATTTGCTGATTTCACGCCTATTACCAAAAAACTTTACAGCATTGCGGCATCCACCGAGGACAGGAACATGGAAATTGCATCAAAGCATTCCATTGTACCGGGTATAAGAGTGATAGATTCCCATAATACGAAAATAGAGGACCCAAAAACCGTGAGGGAAACAGTAATTGAAGTGGCAGAAAAGGCAGGGGTGGATTCAATCTATGTTACATTCAACGACTACCTTGATTTTCTTCCCTTTTCCATTGCCGCAAAAAAACTGGAAATGATCAGAGAGGTGATTAACTGATGCAGGAAAGAAAATTCATTACCCAGGAAATTGGAAGTTTCAGGAAACCGGATTATCTGAGCAGGAGATTCCATCAGATTCAGGGAACAGAAGAGTTCACCAAGCTGGCAGAAAAAGCCACACTGGAGACACTTGGACTTTTTGATCAGGCCGGTCTCATGAATGTGGGCGTTGGGGGTGAAATGTTCAGGTGGGAAATGTATGAGCACCTGGCAAACAGCCTGGAGGGAATCGAATTCTACGGCCTGGTAAGATCCTTTGACAACAAATACTACAAGAAGGGCAGTGTGGTATCCAATATAAACAGAAAATCCTCATTCCACGGGGATGAACTGCAATTCATAATGAACAACACTGAAAAGAGGATAAAGGTACCCATTACCGGACCATATACGATGATGGACTGGTCATTCAACGAGGCATATAAAAGCAGAGAGGATCTTGCAATGGCCTATGCTAATATAATTAACCAGGAAATAAGGGAACTTAAAAAGATATGGGGAAGTGGTCCAGGAGGGGAGAAACTGGAGATACAGATAGACGAGCCGGCTGCCACAACCCACCCTTCGGAGATGGATCTGGTTGTGGATTCTGTTAACAGATCCATTGAGGGAATTCAGGATGCTGAATTCAGCATACATGTATGCTACAGCAGAGATTACCGCCTACTTTATGACAGAATACCAGATCTGAAGCTTCATGGACTGAATCTTGAATACGCCAACAGAGACACCATGATGTCAGGGGTAAGCGACGAAGCCAGGATAGGATATGACGATATTGCGTACTTTTCAGAAATAAATGAAGAACAATATCCAAGAAAGTTCCTGGGCCTTGGTGTCACTGATGTCCATATCAACGATATTGAATCAGTTCAATTGATCAGAGACAGGATAGAATATGCAATGGCATTCATCGAAAATCCAACGAACGTACGGATAAACCCGGATTGCGGACTCAGAACAAGGTCAAGGGAAATCGGATACCAGAAATTAAAAAATATGGTGGAAGCCAGAAACCAGGTTTACGGGGAATATTAATTGGATTTTTTTCTTTCCCTTCTTCTTATTATGAAACCTATTGCAACATAGATATAAATGCCAACCCCTGCAAGTATGACAAGGTTCATCACAAGGTCGATGAGGTTTGAATAACTGATCGTTATTGTGTTTCCAGTGACGATCTGCCCGTTTCTTAGATACATGTTTATGGTTACGTAATAGGTCTTTCCCGGAAACACGCCCACAAGAACACTGGACTGAGTCCCGGGATTTGAAATGTTAACATAGGATGGATTATTCATCTGGGCATTGTTCGAGTATATGATCTGGTATGAACCGAAGAGATCGGAGGATGCAGCATTGGTGTTCCAGGACAGATAAGCAAGACTGAAAAGGAAAGGAAAATATCTTCCAAGGCTCACAGAGAATAGTGAAGTAGCGTTTATCTTGAGAGGAATCAGCTGAACATTGATTGTTTCATTGGCTGATGAATCCACCTCAACAGTTGTTGAATTGTACCCAGATCTGGAAAATGTAAGATTTTTTGTAACATTGCTGTTGTAAAAAACATAGTACCCTGTTGAATTTGTAAACACATAATTGCTGCTGTTTGATGCAACCTTCACACCATAAAGGCCATATTTGAATATCCTGTCAGTGACTCTCCCTGTTATTTTCTGAATTGCATGCAGTGGCGTCAGATAAAAAGATCCTGAGTATGTGGTACCCGGCATCAAAGAGACTTCCTGTGTGGCTGGTTTATAGCCTTCTGCTGATGCGTTAAGGAAAACCTCCCTGGGTAATGTAGAAAGAGTGAAAATGCCGCTAATTTCAGCCAGTGATATGTTGTCCACAGTAACATTTGCAAATCCAGGATTGACAAACACGTTCATGTGGACCGGCAGAGCCGACATCGTGAAGTTGTAATCCTTTCCGCCTACCAAAGTTTTGTTCATTTCGATGAAACCCGGTGATTTGGCTGAGATTGTGTCAGATCCGGGGAGTACAGGAATCCCCGCTTTTCCATCCAGCGAAAAGCTGTAAAGCCTGTTCAGGGTCAGAGATACCTGGGGCGTCATGTCGTAGCTTATGTTTGAAGTAACGTTGATAACGGACCGCAAAACAGCGGGAATGAACACCTCCCTGCCTGTGAGGAACTTTGGCTGTTTCAGAAGCGAACCGTTTTCATTGACAGAAACGTTGTAATAACCCTGTGCAGGGAAAGTATACGTTGAACCTGATATGTTCTCTCCGTCAACTTCCCATTCCACTTTTCCACTGTATCCATGCAACCGGAAAGTACCATTCACAGGGCTGGAGAACGAGAGGTTGTAGCTGATTGAAAGTCCGCTGGAAGAACTGCCTGATCCGTTAATGTATGCACTGTTGTTTGAGTATCCATTCTCCACCTGATATACCCCGTCTGTTTTGAATATGGAGAGATTTGAATAATTAAACTGGTCTGCAACTCCGGAAAAGTGAGTTTCCAGCATGGAAGTTACAGGCATAGAAGAGGCGTTGGTGTACAGTGACAGGTTGGAGAATGTTCCGCCCGCAACAGGAGTCAGGTTATCTGTACTGTTGACCTGTTCCACTCCGTAAGAAGCCTCCATTGATCCCTGGAATTCAGGGAATATGTTTATCCTGTCCATTTGGGTACCGTTGACAGTAAGGGACACGTTATCAGCTTTAAATGACATGGATATATTATATCCTCCATTTCCAGGGGACAGGGAAAAACCTGATGATCCTGGCAGTTCATACGTTTTGTTTATCCATACGCCACACTGTTCAAACTGGAACATGGGAAATACGGACGTCGAATTGCGATCCAGACCAAATTTAATAAAATTCGAATCATTGGAAAACAGGGAAACGTAGTAAAAGGTGGTGCCATTTCCCAGAAGGTTGGCCGAATTAGGCCCTGGAAGTTTTAAAACTGCTGAAACTCCATTATACGAGAAGTTTCCTGGATTGACGACCACGTTGGAACCATAGGGAAGAAGAGTCTGCACCGATACATTGAGAAGTTCAGACACGTTGGGTGTCCCAAGCCCCGTCACTGGATTCCAGCCACTGTGTGCCGAATAATAACCATTTCCTCCTGAAGTAATCTGCGTGAAAACCTTTCCGTAATTATCTGTTCTGGATATCTGGTAAAACAGTGGATTCAGAAGTCCCATCTTCCTTCCATTGTACTGATCAATGAGACTCCCTATGGCTGCCCACATTGGAGTTGCAATACTTGTTCCTCCAACCTTATACGACCTTCCCTCCGAGATTATGAGAACACCCGTATTGTTGTCAGCGACCAGTGCAACGTCAGGAACTCCTCTCTGGGTTATGCTGGAATTTAATGATGGGGCCATCTGCCAGTATGGTCTTGAAAAGTAGCTGCTGTATCCTCCTCCACTTCCGTATGATTTACCACTGAGATTTCCCCCCCAGGCCAGCTGTGAAAAAACACCATTGCTTTCATAAAGCGATGTTCCTCCTACTGAAGTCAAATATGGGCTGGAAGCAGGGAAATTTACAGTGGGTGAATTTGTCTGGTCGTATGCACCATAGTCACCAGAAGCAGCAAAGACGGATATGCCTTCATCAGTGGCTCCCTGAAGGGCAAGGTTAAAACTGGAAAGTGTAGAGTTTGCAACTCCAGATTCAGGTGAACCCCAGCTGAACGACAGTATGTCTGATAATTTGTTGTTTACAGCGTATTCAACGGCATTCTGCATAGCCCTGAAGCTTGAAGAATCCGCAAGAAGAAGAACGATCTTGGCATAGGGGGCCATTGCATGGGCCCATTCCACATCGGTTGCGGTTTCAATTGCCCATGAATTGTTGAAACCTGAGTGTGTTGAACTGTTCACATATACAATCTTAAGATTGGCAGGGGGAAGGCCCGTCACATTGTCAAATGCTCCCAGATCATATGCTATGTTGGGGTCACCATATGCATCAACAATGCCTATGGTTGTTCCGTTTCCCTTTATATTGTGGTTGTAAGCCCAGTTAAAATCGTAAGCTGATGCTATCTGCTGTGGCAGATAATAGGAGGGAGATGATCCGAACTGGTTAGGCACGGAAGAATACAGGATGTCGGGATAAACATTCCCAGTTCCTGCCGAAGCCGAATACTCTAACCCAAATACACTTTTCATCCCGTTGAGAAAATTATCAACCTTTTTCTCCATGGAATAACTCAAATTGAAGTTAAGAAACATTCCATAATTGTGTGTGCTTATTCCAGCACCGGATAGGTACTGCGAAATAACACTGTCAGTGAAATTTGTCTGGTTCGGATCGTATACCGTATAATAGAGTTCCGATCCGCTTCTGTTCAATGCCGAAGATGCTGAATCGTAACCTGAAACATCCACATTTTTCGCACTGTATGACGCCGCATTTTCCGTTATAACCGGAACAGCAAGCACCATTAACATAATGGAGATGATTGCAACAGCCTGAATCTTTGATAGTGTCATTTTGAACAATACGGCAAATGTAATTAATATATTATATCATTTAGTTCGCAGCCATGGAAACAAATCCATCTGACAATAAGCTTAAAAAATACTTCAGGGAATACTATGCAGGATGGAGAAGTCCTGTTCCTGATCTTATATCATCAAGAGAGATAGGTTTCATTCCATTCTACGGTTCAATGATAAGGCATATAAGGTTGATTAACTCAAATGAAGTCGATTCATTTGTAAACAGGAATGTACCCCGCCACTTTTACTATTCAACAGCTTATTACAGGAATCCTGATGAAAAGAAAATGGATCAGAAAGGCTGGCTTGGTTCAGAGTTGATTTTCGATCTCGATGCTGATCACATTGAAGGGGCAGAAAGGATGAGATATGATGAAATTCTGGCCAAGGTCAAGGAACACACAATAAGGCTAATTGAAAATTTCCTGATGGGTACCTTTGGTTTTGATGAAAGTGATCTGAAGGTGTTTTTCTCAGGAGGGCGTGGATATCATGTTCATGTGCTCAGTGAAAGCATATACGGCCTTAATTCTGACGGAAGAAGAGAAATAGCGGACTATATAAGAGGAGAGGGACTTTCCTCAGACGAGTTCGGGAAGATCAGTGTTGTGGATTTAAGGGATGCAAAGGGGTGGTTCAACAGCATAGATCAGAGATTCACTGAAATATATAAAAAATTCAGTGAAAATGAGAAAAGCGCATATGAAGATGAAAGCCTGATTAAGGTCTTCGGGAATAGAGAGAATATCAGGGGTTATTTTGGCAGGATGAAAACGGTAAAAATCCAACAAAAGACGGTAAAAAAGTTGGAACTGATGCAGGAACACGGAAAGGAGAAATACAGGTATTTGACAAAGGACGATAGGGAAATCCTCCAGAACATCATAACAACAATGCAAAAAGAAGAAACCGCTGAGATCGACGAACCCGTGACCACTGATGTTCATCGACTTATCAGATATCCTTACAGCCTCCATGGAAAGACCGGTCTGATGGTATATCCGGTGTCAATCAACCATATGAGAGACTTCGATCCACTTGGGGAGGCATTGAATCCACTGCTTAAAGAAAGAACCTCTAAAATAAATGTTACAAGGCCAGTGAATATCAAATTCAATTCTGAATCGTATAACCTTGTGCCGGGTGAAACAGAACTTCCCCTGGATTTA
This sequence comes from Thermoplasmatota archaeon, assembly GCA_023379355.1. Next base: position 415 of record JAMCUD010000116.1, on the reverse strand, counting down.
TCTGTATTCCTGGCTGCTTCAAGAATGGGTAGTTTTATCTAAATATCAAATGATAACAACTATAAAAATAACATTCATATACTTAGTGGAAATAGCAATAAGGTGAGTAAAATGGAACTAAAAAACACAAAAACTCTGGAAAACCTGAAGTTAGGTTTTGCAGGAGAAAGCCAGGCTAACAGAAGATATCTGTACTTCGCACAGAAGGCGGACGAGGAGGGCTATCAGGAGATAGCGTCAATTTTCAGATCCACTGCAGATGGTGAGACTGCGCATGCATTCGGACATATGAAATACCTCCAGACAGTTGGTGACCCCGTAACAGGCGAACCAATAGGGAGCACAGAACTGAATCTCAAGTCTGCAATAGCAGGTGAAACCTATGAATACAGTCAGATGTATCCAGGATTTGCCA
>JAMCUD010000115.1 GCA_023379355.1 Thermoplasmatota archaeon | reverse complement strand
TCCTTGAGTGCACAGTACTAAAACGGTGAAGAAAGACTTTTTCCACATTTTCAAACCACCTGAATATTCATTCCAACCTGATTTTTTGACTGGGTGTCCGTGCGTTACCCATGGACAGTTATGAGATAAAGTCTGGTTGAAACAATATGCCGGCATATGACCAGTATGCAATCAGCGTCATGTTTTTCATAATGCCCGGATTAATGATCTGATGTCCCGATTTGATGTATGAACACAATTTTGCTTCACGAACAGTTAAGTAAGATAATCCTTAATAAACCATCATGGGAAAAAAATATACCGAGATAGAGAGGCTTGAATGTTCACTCTGCGGGAAAAGTTATGATCCATTCAAGATCCAGAACGTTTGCAGGTGTGGAGGATCACTCATAGCGAGATATGATCTGGAGGATGCAAAGGAGACCATGGACAGGCGCAACATGTCGAAAAGAGTGCTTTCACCATGGCGATATCACGAACTCCTCCCATTAAAGGATCCAGAAAATATTGTAACTCTTGGTGAGGGGATGACCCCTCTCCTGCAGATGAAACATCTGGGTGAGAAGCTTGGATTCAAGGACCTCATGATAAAAGATGAGAGCATGAACCCCACGGGTACCTTCAAGGCAAGAGGTGCTACCACCGGAGTGTCCAAGGCAAAAGAGCTTGGGATCGAGGCAGTAACAGTACCTACAAATGGTAACGCCGGCGCAGCATGGGCCACCTATGCAGCAAGGGCAGGAATGGAATCATACATAATAATGCCAAGAAATGGACCGGATATTGCCAGGAAGGAGATAACAGCTGCATGTTCCCATGCATACCTGGTGGATGGAAGGATAACTGATGCCAACATAATTTCTGAACAGTTGAACGAAGATTATGGGATATTCAATGCCGCCACTCTGAAGGAACCTTACAGGCTTGAGGGAAAGAAGACCATGGGCCTGGAGATAATGGAACAGCTAAATTGGGAGCCTCCCGACGTGATCGCTTTTCCCACAGGAGGAGGTGTTGGCCTCATTGGAATATACAAGGCAATGAAGGAGCTCCATGAAATGGGCTGGATCGACAGTATGAAGACGAGAATGGTGTGTGTCCAGGCTGCAGGATGTGCCCCCATAACCGAAGCATGGGAGAGGAGGGAGAGGAAAAGCATAATGTGGGATGAATCTGACACTGTTGCTTTCGGAATGAATGTCCCTAAGTCGAAGGGGGACTTCATGGTGCTTGAATCTCTTTATTCATCAGGAGGGTACGCAACAGCAGTGGATGATCAGGAAATACTCCGCACAAAGCAGATCATAACAAAGGAAGAGGGTCTGTTTGCATGCCCGGAGGGATCTTCCGCAGTTGCAGGAGTAAAAAAGATACTAGATCAAGGATTGATAGACCCCAGTGAGAAGGTTGTTGTAGTGAACACGGGAAGCGGACTTAAATACCCAAATACTGTTCAGACCTCAATGCCCCTACTACAGCCAGGTGATGTAATTTCAATTGAGTTGGAGGAAAAACCGGAATGAGATCACCTATCATTCCCATGTTAGAAACTTTACATATATTCAATGATAAAATCTTGTTTTTATGATATAGTACAGTTCCAGGAGAAGGAGAATCCAGAGGATAAAAGCATAATGAAACTTAATAAAATCCACTGCCGAGGCAATGAACTGAACGATTATTCCATAGGCGTCATGTGTCCTTCCACTTTTGAATCTCTGTATCCATTGATCAATGGTCATATCCGTGAGATACCTGTCGCTGAACAGGTGGGAGACCAGATCCACAAGAACTCCGAAACTTGCAAAAGATCCAACTTGTATAACCACGAAGAAAAAAAAATTTTCACGATTATACAGGATTAAAAATACAAATACTGAGAAGGAAAGAAGCGCACAATATACACCTTTTGTCTTTCCCTCCAGGAAGAGATGTTCCCACTGTCTGAAGTTGACGTTTGCAGGCATATTTTTTCTTTAAGATCAATATATGTTCCATCTTTTAAATCTACGCTTTTGTGACATTTTTGTCCCAGTGAATTAGGGATTATAATTAACATGGCTGGTTTAGTTTCAGTGCTCCTCTAAAACGCGCATTCTCTGTTCGATGCTTGGATGCGTCCTGGATGAGAAAAACCGGTATTCAGGAGGACGGCCATTAATAGTTACAAGGGCCTCAAGTGCAGATACCATGTCGCCGGCCAGTTGGAGTTTCTTACCCACAAATCTGTCAGCGTTGAACTCAGACCTTCTCCTGGACCATGGGAAAATCAGTAACAGATCAACAACCTCAAAGACAGAGAAGGCTGCCAGGACGATAAACCATATAGTTGAAGGATCCACCATGGCGTACAGGAAGGAATCCAGTGCTAAAAAAGCTGGAACAGTAAACAACAGTATTGACCTGAATGCATCTCGGTTCACAAAATGGCCCATTTCATGCCCGAGTATTGCAGACAGGTGGGTTTCCATCATGTTTTCATAGAGGAAATCGGTCATTATTATGACTGGTCTTGTGATTCCCACCTGTGAAGCATTGGCGATCTTCCTTCCCCTGAGATTCTTCACATATAGCAATGGTTCTCCACATCTGGCTGCCCTCAATCTCGTCTGCAGGGGTTCCAGAGACCAATCTTTGACCCTTGTCAGTGTCCTGTCCTTTCCTCTTTCAATTCTCCACTGCCTCACGAATGGAAAGAGGATGAAAAGTGCGAACAATATGTTTGAGATAATAAGCAGAATAATCGCCCCTTCCCTTATTCCAGTGATGATGTGGAGATGAAATACCGATGCACTGAAGAAACTTATAAGCGCAGGAATGGCCGCAGATAATCCTCTCCCATAAAAATGGGAAAATTTCCTCCGGGGGTTTTGCTTTCTTGTATAAAGATTGAAATGGGCCACTGCACCTGCAGTATACACGGCCATAATTGCCGCAATTTCAACGATATACCACAGGTACGAGTAAAATCCAATGATTACAATGGAAAACATTGAGATCATCAGATCTACAATGAAAACAATACGGAATATTGGAATTGGCCTTATCCTGGCGCTGGCACCTGTCTCCCCACTACTGTATTCCTGATCCATGAATTTTTCCCTTGCATTTCCCTTTATATATAATTGAACTTTTCAGATATATCTTATCATATATCTATAAAGGGTGTCGTCCTCCTCTCTGGACATCAGTGCCTCTATGAAATATTCAGGGTCATTCCTGTAATGGATGAGTTCCCCCAGATGCTTCCTGAAAGTATCCATTGCACTGGGCCTGGGATCAGTGTCATCAAGACGGTAATCAATTTTACCGGTATTCACTGTCCCCCTGAGGCTCACGTACCCAAGTGCTACCTTTATCCTGCTCTCAGGAATTCCTGTCCCAACAGAGTATATCCTTCTGTATACAGATAGCTGTTGCCTGTGTTCCGAAGCATAGTCCGCTGTCCTGTCAGTTTTGTAGTCAAGTATGAGATGGTTGTTCCCAGATCCATCGGAGAATACTGCGTCAATTTTGCCGTTGAATGTAAGTCCATCAGCTTCCTTCATTTCTGGAAATGCCTTCTCAAGATCCATCTGCATGTTCTTCTCAGCCTCGATCTGCTTCATTGAATATTTATTCTCAATCTCCCCGTGAATACGCTTTATGTTTTCAAAATAAACTTTGTCCTCTTCACTGACTTCCGGTTCCACTGTAAACAGGTCTTCTGCAATCTTGTGTATCCTTGTTCCTCTGGAAAGGGCTTTTGTGGTTAGAGGTATTGCCAGCACATATCTCTTCAGGAATTCAAAGGGTTTTGTGGATGTGGATACCATGCTGAACGAAATGCTATTAAGTCCCTGAAAATAAGAAGCTACGGCCTCCCTGACCCATTTCTTCCTTTCCTCAAGCAAAGACCTGGATGCCTCTGGATTTCCGCTTAAAAACAGTGCATAGGCTTCATCGTAAAGTTTTCTCTGCTGTCTCCCTGAAACTGTTTCAGGGGGATCTTTCAATATGGTTTTTCCCTCTATATAGAAGCGATTCCCGTTTGTTGGTTTCTTTACAATGGAGAGCTTTTTCTTTGCCCTTGTGAATGCCACAAAGTCAACCCTTACATCCTCCTGATCCAGGTCTCCCCTTGAATCCTTCCCAGTGGTCCCCTTCAATATTGAATGCATGACAACGTCGATGAAACTCCTCTTTTTTCCCTCTCCGGTTGGTATGTATATAACCTCATCAAATTCCAGGCCCTTTGCCTTGTGCACCGTTGAAAGAATCACATTTGAGGCTGTGTCCCCGGCATCGCTGCCGTAGTCACAGAATGAGAGGAAATCCATCATCTCATCCATTGTCTTTTCTCCACCAATTTCGAAATATTCAATGATTCCCTGTTTTATTGCAACTGCCGAATTGAAGTATGCCTTGCCCATTGTGATGGAAACGGGGATTACAACATCGTCAAAGAACTCCATGAGGTTTCCGGCAGTGAACTCCCTTGCCGTGACTCCACCCTTCTCGCTTATAAGTTTCTTCAGTGCATCGGCATCCAGTCTGTCCTTCCTCCTTGCCTGGGAAATATTGAATGCTTCTCTCATGCTGACCCCTGAAAAGGGGGTGAAAAGCGAGTTTACCATATCCTCAGGTTCAGATGAAAATATCCCCCTGATCATTGTGAGAATGTCTCTTCTGGCAGTGCTAATCATGCTGCCGGAAATTGTGCTGGAAAACTGTATATCTCTTTCCGTAAGAAGCTTGATCAGTTCCTCCATCTGTGGGTTTGTCCGGACCAGCACAGCCAGTTTGGCCCCCGTTTTCTCAAGCCATGGTAGTTCTTCCTCTATCCTTGATATGACAACGCCGTAAGGGTCTTTTGTGATGCACATATCAATGTCCTCACCCTCTTCCTGGTAAAAAGCCCTGAATTCTTCAAGCTCCTCCGCCACCTGGGGAGAACAGAGTTTGTAATATTCCCCCGAATATTCCACGATCTTCTTAGTACTCCTGTAATTCATGCCGAGCTTTGAAACTACTGTTCCCTCTCCCTCCATGAACATCTGGAAATTTGAAAGTGAACCGCCCTGAAACCCGAATATAGCCTGTTTCCTGTCTCCCACGAGAAAAACATGATCACCTGATAGCATTGCAATTTCCGCTTCAAGATCGTTCACGTCCTGAAGTTCATCCACAAGCACATGGGTGTACCTCACGGGTTTTTCTGCATAGATCTCCAGAAATTTAATGAGGAGGTCGTTGAAATCCATCATGCCATCTCTGTTTTTTCTCTCCTCATAATCCCTGAATATATCTATGAAGTATGAAAGGAAAGCAGTAACCTCTTCAGGCGTGGCATTGGAAACACCCTCCTGGTTGTACATTTCCTGAAGGTCTGGAATGCATTTTTCCGCTACAATCTGGTGGGGGAGAATTCCGAAACTTTTCAGGTACCTTATGGCATTCTCAATTTTTGGTATCATCTGTTCTATGATGTATTCTGACTGATAGTTGAAAACGTTTCTCTCCATGACGCTTCTGTAAATTGAATAACGGAGGTAGTTATTGCCAACCAGCCTGGGAGAAATACCCCTTTCCTTCAGATAGTGCATGGCATAGCTGTGAAAGGTTGAAACCCTTATGCCGAAAATATCCACCCCGGTCAGACCCTGTTGCCGGATCTCTTTTTCAATGCTTCGGAGCATATGTTCTGCAGCCTTTTCGGTAAAAGTGATGCAGAGGATACTGTTCTCGCTTACCCCCTCTTTCAGAAGTGAAGCCACTTTTCTTGCCAGAGTTGTTGTCTTCCCGGTTCCAGGGTTGGCAACTATGATCTCAACTGTTGAGTTTCTCCCCGTATTCATAGGTTGATTAAAGCTTTAACCCAATAATTAGTTTTCTCATACTTTTTCTTACCCCTATCTCCAGGAAATTTGAAAAAGTTCGCTGATGATCGTACATTGATCACGATGGAAAAGTGAAAACCTTAAAATAAGTATCCAATAGTGATATGAGATGTTTACTACAGAAGACCTGCCCGGGGATCTCCTGGATCAGGAATTATACGGGAAATATGTGAAAGAAGCTGATGCGAATGCACTCTCTACAAGGATCAGCGTATATAATAATGGTTTCGCTGACAGGATAAGCAGCATTGTCGCCCTTGTGGCTAGCCATGCAAGACCTGAAAAAATTGTCTTCATAAGGGGAACTGAAAAAGAACAGAATGATCTCATAGGGATGCTGTTGGATGAAGGGTCCCTTTTGCAGCTCAATCCAAAAAATTATCCCAACTCGTACCTGTACAGAAGCAATCCCAATGATGTTGCCAGAACAGAGAAGGATACTTACATATGCACCTCTGGAACAAGGGATGATGCTGGCCCAACAAATAACTGGATGCACACCTCAGAGGCATATTCAAGGCTTTTCACACTCCTGAAAGGTGCAATGGCCGGCAAGACCATGTATGTTGTACCTTACTGGCTCGGTCCAATGGACTCCAGATATGGTATGGGAGGCATTGAAATAACAGATAGCCCCTATGTGGTTGTAAACCTGAATATAATCACAAGAACTGGGACTGCTGCACTTGAGAGGATGGCAGAGACCAACAGGATGACCGTGGGCATCCATTCCACCATGGATCTCATACCAAGCAACCGGTACATCTGCCATTTTCCCGATGAAAACAGGGGACAGGGACTTATCATTAGCCTGAATTCAAACTACGGCGGGAACGCCCTCCTCAGCAAAAAGTGCCACGCACTGAGGATTGCAACAAGCATGGCCAGGAATGAAGGATGGATGGCAGAACACATGATGCTCATTGGGCTTGAGGAACCCTCCGGCCGTATAACATATATCAGCGGCGCCTTTCCCAGTTCAAGCGGGAAGACAAATCTTTCCATGATCGAGCCTCCTGAGGAACTTGCTAAGGAAGGGTGGAAGAGCTGGCTCATAAGTGATGACATTACATGGATGCATCCCCAGAATGGAAGGCTTATGGGAATCAACCCTGAATATGGTTTCTTTGGTGTGGCTCCCCAGACAAGCTACAGAACAAACCCAAATGCAATGGTTTCAATAAGGAAAAATACAATATTCACAAATGTTGCCGTTGACGGTGACATGAATCCCTACTGGGAAGGCATGGACGCAAGACCTGGCAATATAACAGACTGGCTCGGGAAACCCTATACCGGTGAGGGAAATGCAGCTCATCCGAACTCAAGATTCACCTCACCAATAAGCCAGTACCCCCACCTTTCAAAGGAATACGAAAATGGCAATGGTGTACCGGTATCAGCGTTCCTCTATGGTGGAAGACGTGGAGACCTTATTCCTCTTGTGTATGAGGCATACTCATGGGAGGAGGGGGTGCTCATTGGTGCAATGCAGAGAGTGGAAACCACAGCAGCTGCTGAAGGGAAGGTTGGAGTATTGAGAAATGATCCAATGGCCAACCGCCCCTTTGTGGGATACAATATGGCAGACTACTTCCAGCATCATCTTGATATGGGAAGAAGACTCAATGCCCCCCCAAGAATATTCAACGTGAACTGGTTCAGGAGGAATGGGGATGGAAAATTCATGTGGCCTGGATACAGTTACAACACATATGTTCTCAAATGGATAAGCGGAAGAGTACATGGGGAGATAGGGGATGCGGTGAAAACACCCATAGGTTTTGTACCCAATGTGGAAACATTTGACTCTGGAAAGGTTGACAAAAAGGTTATGGAAGAACTCTTGAAGGTAGACAGTAAAGCCTACCTTGAAGAGATAAAGGCAACAAAACCGTTCCTGGAATCCTTTGGAGAAAGATTTCCGGACGATCTCTGGAAAGCTTACTATGCCATGAAGGAGAGGCTGGAAAAGAACTGAAGAATAAGATTCACTGTTCCCTCTTCTTCATAGGGGAACGTTTAAGATGCCTGCCGAAAATGCTCTTGAATCTCTCATTTTCCCATACGTTCCCCCTTGAATGGTAACCCCTCAACTCCCAGTATCCATCCTCATAATCCTGCATCACCTCTATGCCATTGACCCATTTTGCACTTTTCCACCCATACAGATGTGGTATGAATGGCCTGGCTGGAAATCCGCTTTCCCTTGGTATTGGCTTACCATCCATGAGAAGGGCTATGATGGAATCTTCTCCCATTGCATCCTCGAAGGGAACGGGCGTGGAATATTCGTCCATGCAGTGAAACATGACCCATTTTGGATCTCCCTGCGGTTTTGCCATCTCAATGAGTTTTCTGAGGTTCACCCCTTCCCATTTTACATCCCTTATGCTCCATCCGGTAACGCAGTGAAAATCCTTTGTATAGCCAATGTGTTCCATTTCCATAAGATCCCTGTATGAAAATGAAAGCCTTTTCTCTGTTTGCCCAAAAACTGTGAGTGTGTATGAGTCTATGTCCACATCCGGTTCATCAAGAGCCGAATAGAGGATGAATTTTTCAATATATCTCTGCCCCTCTGGGACCTGTTCTTCCATGATTCACTGATGCAGACGGTGTAAAAAAATTTTCAGTTTAAAAATGATAAAAATGTGATAGGTGTTAAAAAATTTCAGAGTGGTAGATTCATTCCAAGTGCGAAAGTTGTGGCAGCCGCAAACATGAGGTACATGAGCCATGTTCCTGTGACAAGGTGCCAGAATCCCTTTACCCTTACCCAAGTGTGGGAATGCAGCAGGCTTGCTGGAATATCTGAGATATAAACAAGGGCAAGAAGTATGAACAGTGCAGTTACCGGATAGTCTCCAGCTTTGAAGAACACAAAAGCCCCAGTTATGCTTATCCAGAGGAAGGCAATAGCCATGTATCCATCAACAGTAGTGTCCCCGCTGTAGTACTTGTTTAATCCCAGTGCAAACCAGTGGACACCGTACGATGTGAATGCAAATGCTGCCATATACAGTACAGGGGTGGCCTGGAATGCATTGAAAATAGTCAGTCCCAGAAACAGGTATGTTCCAGCTAGAAACTGCATGAATCCGGGCATCCATATTCCCCACTGTCCTATCACTTTGCTTACTTTTTCACTGTTGTCCCTGGGTATGCCGAAAAACTCCCATCCACCATAGATGTAGTATCCGGTTCCAAGGCCAAAGAATCCAACTGCCAAAGGCGGTAGAGGTCCCATTTTACATCGTACAAATAACACAACCATGTTAATAATACTTTCATTAGTAAAGCTGGTTTTGAACGCTATAAATGAAGGCTTTTATTCTGTACTAAGGAACTATCCGCAGGAAATTTCCCACAATGGCAATTATGGTTGCCAGTATGAGCATGGTCACTATCCAGAGGATATATCTGCCGGACACAGCCCTTCCAATTCCAGCCCCAAGTGCCCCCATGGCCAGTATTGCCGTAATGATTGGAACATAACCATATCTGGGAAAAAGGTAGTTTATAAAGAGAGGTATTCCGGCCCCGATGAAGCCACAGACACCAGAAAGAGCTGTACCCACTATTGCTTCAGTGAATATATCCCTTCCAATCTTGCCCTTAAGGAGCAGCCTTGGCGATGAGAGGTTCAACTGCCTTGAAGTCTTGTTAATTTCACCCCTCAAACGCGAATATTCCGCAATAAAGAAACTGAAGGTCCCCACGAATGCTGATCCAAATGCGACCCTTTCCGAAAGTCCAGGGCCAATCCCCTGGCCGTTGAGTATACTTCCAGTTACAAGCACAAGTGCAGTGATTATCCCATCAGCAAGTCCAATTGTGGATGGAAACAGAAGACTGTACTTCAATAGTCCCGCCTAATGCTCTCTATAATCCTTTTTCCAGCAACAATTTCATCAACTGAATGGATCACAGCCCCGCTGTCCTCAATTGTGTTGATAAGTTTGTCGTAATCAATGCCCACACCCTCCACTGTTATGTTGGTGCCCATGGTTTCCATGTCCATTTCAGTAACGCTTACATTGACCGCTTCAACCCCTGGAACCTTTTCTATTGATTCTACCAGGTCAACAAGTGTAGGCCTGTTCAGGCTCTTGTCCACGTCAAGCACCACTCTTCTTATGCTCATTCTAAGACCCTCCTCCGGCGTTTATGCAGGACTTCCAAAAACCAATGCGTGAAATCAGTTTTGCAAAAGAATCCGTAAAAACGCAGGAAAACTGGTGAACGAACAGCATAAATTTCCCTATAGTTCCTGCCCTGCCTTTCATCTGATTTTCTTCACTTCGCGTTTATTATCTATATATGAGATTATTCATAGCACCTTAATAATTATTACTCTTGTGGATGTTTCCACATGATCTGGATTTGATCTGCTGATATTTTATTGAAAGTCAAATGGAACATTCATTTCCAAATTCAGTACATGAAACTTTGGATAATCTCAGGATCTGTTGACTGAATTCTTGATTCTCTTGGAATAGATCTGAAGATCAGCGATCATTAGCACCACGACAACTGAAAAAAATATGGTCCCTCCGAGGAATATACCATCAAAATCCCCATAGAATGATGAATATGCAGGGAAGAAAGAAAAGCTGATAAGGGCAAACTCCACAACTGCTATGCTGTAGCCATAGATCAAAAGCACCTTCTGAAGCAGGGAGGCTATGAAATTCACCCTTTCCAGGTCAATTGACGGTTGGGCGACACGCCTTATGGAGGCATAAAAGCGATCCATATCATCTCCGCTGTTGATTGTAACAGGACCATCAGTGGCTGTTGCAGTCACGTTTGTCCGAAGCATCTGGGCAGCCCTTGCTGCACTCCTGCTCATGAATCTGGTAAGCATATCCCTCATGAATGAAAGATCCAGGACACTCTCTATTTCCTTCACTTTTGATGATAAATTTTCCAGATAGGATTTTAGGCCATTTTTGACCACATAGTAGATTACGGTGGTCAGTACCAATATGATGGCAGGGAATATATATAGCAGATACAGCATGCTGAGGTATAAACTTACAGCATGTATTAAACCTTAACCATCTTGAAATTGCATGGTGAAAGGAAAAAGGTTCGGCACTTTTAGACATTATTATATTTTGCGTCTATTGATTCTCTCCGACGAAATTTCGCATTTTGCGAATAGAATCCAGATTGTGCGAATTTTTCAAAATTACCTGAAAATGGCTTATTTGAAGGTTCCAAACATCGACGATTTTTTTCGTGTGTGACTCTTGTCAGACAAAATTTATAAACTACCATATTATGTTATTTTGATAAGCATGGGTGGGGGAAAATTTACCAAGACATTCAGGGAAGAGATTGACCGGATAAAATCCATAATAAAAGAAGACCTGGCAAAGGACAATATCACCGTTGAAATGAAGAAACACTGATTGCTGATCCAGACGTAAAATAGATATCTGTGCAGTGCATGGGTTGATGTGAATTCAAGGGAGAAAACATTTGTCCTTGTACTTATATTTGCTGCGATCAATGCCGTACTGCTTTATTTCATAGGCTTCATGAACGTAGTGCTTTAGTAAACATGGAAATTCACAGGCACCGGTGAATGAAATTTATCATGAGAATTCTTTCAGGAAGGATCTTAATTTTCTCTCAGAATACCAGTATATTGGTCGGTTGTAATCATTGAGTATTATATCCTTAATGCTGAAATAACCCCCAGTCTCCCTGTAGCCCTTGTGAAAAAGTAAACTGTTCAGTTCGCTGGATTCAGACTTTATTGATATGTTCATGGTGTTTGTGGATGTATCCAGTCTGAGAGTGAATGAAATGGTGTACTTTTCATCAAATGAAGGGGTCCTGTAATGATTCTTGGTATATACCAGAATATTGCCATCCTGCCCTATTTCTGAATTGTCCTTCCCGTAAAATTTAATGAGTTCCGAGGAAAATCTGTCAATGTCCCATGGACAGTATGCATCATCAACAGTATTTTTTATATTTCCCCATGACATGAAGAGTGTATAGCACAAAGGCAAAAAAAGGTAATTGGAGGGAATTGTTAATGGCTGAGAGAGAACTGGAGAAATATGAACAGAATGCTATAGACACATGTCCAGACGAAGAGTACAGGGTAAAATTGAAAAAATGGGTCTTGAAGCATAAGAAACCACTGGACAACTATGACCTGAAAAAGCTGAAGGACAAGGTTGAAAAATTTAACAGAAAGCACAATAAAACTTCTTAATCCAGCCCGTATTTCAGCAATATGAAAGCGGTCATAATTACGGTGGGTAATGAAATACTCAAGGGAAGGACTGTTAACACAAACACAGCCCACATAGGATCATTTCTCACGCACATGGGATATGATGTATTGCGCAATCTTGTGGTGAAGGATGACCCGGATGAGATCGGATGGGCATTCGAGACAGCCCTTTCAATTTCAGATCTTGTGGTTTCATCAGGAGGACTGGGTCCGACCTTTGACGATATGACTGTCTCTTCCTTTGCAAAACATTTCAAGATTGACCTGGTCATAAACCAGGAGGCACTTTCAGTTCTCAGGCATAAATACCAGGATCAGAACCTTCAGGTTACACCTGAAAGGATCAAAATGGCCATGCTTCCAGCCGGTTCAATTGCTGTGAAAAACAATGTTGGATCTGCCCCGGGAGTATTCATGGAACTCAATGGGAAAAAGATATTGATTCTTCCAGGTGTTCCTGCCGAAATGAAAGATATACTTTCCAATGCATCATCCCTAATTGGAAAGGGTGACTTTTTCTATTATGAGGAGACATTGCATCTTGAAGGTGTCATGGAAAGCTCCCTTGCTCCTTTTGTGTCAGAACTCATGCATAAATATTCCGGCAGAGTTTACATTAAATCCCATCCACTGGGCATGGAAAACAATAGGCCAAAGCTTGATGTGGAGGTCTCGTCCACCGGGATCAGCCAGGAAGAGGCCGAGGATGCTGTGAAAGAGACCATAGCTGCCATAAGGGAACACTGGAGGGAGAGGATCGGAAAATAGCCTAATGTGATCCAGGGGGGAAGACCACGTTGTCATACTCCAGGTAACGCTTATCCTCAAATCTCAGGTAATCTGGGTTCACCCCATATTGCAGTGCCATGTAGTATGCAAGATAATAAACAGGCACCATGTTGAGAATGGGTTGTATATATGAATCAGCCTTCTCGTGAACGGTGAAACTGTAGTCACCTTCACCGTTTATTACAGCGGTCTTGGTTCCGGTAAACCTGCATGCTTTCACAATGTCCTCAGTTCTTGGAGTATCCGTTTCAGAATTTACGATGATCACCAGTGACCTGTCGTCAATAACAGAGGTACATCCATGGTTGAATTCCTCCAGTTCTATGCCCTCAGCGTGGACATGTGTTGATTCCTTGATTTTCTGGGCACCTTCTCTTGCCGTTACAAAATTCGGTCCGGAACCAAGGACAAATATTCTCTCGACCCTGCCTATGCCCTGAGCCATTTTCCTCATTGGGTCATCGGATTTTTCAAGCACATTACTGAACTTTTCCACCAGATTATCGAGGTTGAGGCCCAGACCGCCCAGGTGGTTTGAAATTGCAAGCATTGCAAATGCATTGTCAAAGAAAGCCTTTGTATTGCATAAAGACTCATCTGGACTGTTGCCAATAACAATGCCGTGTGTTGAAGCCTTAAGAAGAGGCGTGTTATCAAAATGTGATATTCCCACAGTTACTGCGCTTTTCCGGGCTTTTTCCATGGCATCAACGGTTGATTTTGTTTTTCCTGTGTGTGATATGCCAATAACAGTACCTTCAGGTCTGCCAAAATGTTCAAGCTCATATGCCTGGATGCTGTTCCACTGGAACCCGTTCCTGCCAAGAATCTGGGAACCTGCAATTCCGGAATGGAGTGCTGTTCCATTTCCCGTGACAGTGAGAGGACTTCCGAAGATGGACATGTCAACTCTCTTCATGATCTGGAGAGTATTCTTAACCCCTTCACAGGAATCCCTGATCATGTCGTACATTATATATGGGTGCCCTTTTCTCTGCAATGGTAAATCGTCTGTCATCAGACCAGAAATATAACATGAGATTTAATTCTTCATCAAGACTATTTTGGAAAATTAACTTGATCTTTAGAGATCAAGAGGGAGCAGGAGAGGGCTTTTCTTCCTCTCCATGATCCTTATTTTCCCCTGAATGTGCTGTTCTTTGAGGAATGATAGATACGTCCCGGTTAATCACTACGGATTCAACATCTTCCCTCTCTTTGAAAAGTTTCTCAATGCTTATTCCAAGCCTGTTTGCTTCCCTGCATATGGCTCTTGCGCTCTCCGACTGGATAATTTTGAACTTCTCCCCTGCATAGGATCCTGGCCCGGAACTGGAATAAATTACTGTTATTTTTTTAATCTCATCGCATCTGTACATTTTGACACCCGGGGATATTGAAAATAATTTTATATGTTTTGCTTTCGGCGGGCTGGAATGGCATTAACGCTGAATTACCTTCTCCTTCTTGAAATAAGACCGGCCGAGGTGGATGCAGCAAGTATTGCAACCAATCCCCCAATAAAATAGAAATCTGCACTGGAAGGTTTTATTTTCACGGTTTGTGGGCCTGTTGACAGGTTCAGACTGATATTGAGGTAATAGTCTGTTCCTGATTTCAATGAAATGTTTCTGTAATAGGTGCTGTAATTGGGGAGTGATGCTACAACATAGTATGAACCATTCCTTACCTTTACAGTGAATTCCCCGTTGGTGACATTTACCGCCTTACCATCTATTTCAACAGTTGAATCAGCTGGATTTATGGTTCCATGGATATAGGAATATGGCATGAAGATCAAGGTCTCCGTAATGTTTGATCCTGAAACCGTGATATTGTACTCATACTGCAACAGATAATAAGACGGGGAGGTTGAAATGTAGAAATAATATGTGCCATTGGGAACATAAAGAGTTAAATTGCTGGTGGTCGAAGACGCTGAAACATTCTGATGACTGGTTATGTTCCACGGTGTTCCGTTGGGGAGACCAGCTTCGCTGAATGCAATGCTGTATTCAACCTCTCTGAACACCACTTGTTGAGTTGTATCTGATCCGGAGATGTTCAGTGAACCTGTATATGAAGGACTGTATGTTTTCAGTGTTGTGCTGACATTATAATAATAAGTTCCGTTTTGAAGATATACGGTATAATTGTCAGTGGAGATCTTCCCGGAGGATCTTCCTCCGGTTATATTGACATACCACCCTGTTCCTTTGGGCAGTCCATTCTCTCTGAACGTTACCGCATAAAAACCATAGGCTCCCAGTGCAGTGTAAGATCCTGCACTAATATTCACAGTGGAATTCCACACTGGAATCCCCGGATCGGTAGAATTATAGATCACAAGGGAATAGTTTCCCGGACCAAGTGTTAGATTTGCACCGTAATTCTGGAAGTCGTGCCTCCTTCCGCCCACTGATAGT
>JAMCUD010000114.1:11877-16518 GCA_023379355.1 Thermoplasmatota archaeon | reverse complement strand
TTCCATTTATGCTATTGAAGTGGTCATCAGATGACATTGGACGACAAGATGTTTGAGATCCAGGATCGCATAGAGCGAAAGATCGGCGGCTTAGGTCATGGAAAGTATTCACGTATATTGAGGATGGCGAGGAAACCAACAAGGGAAGAATATTCCAAGGTTCTTCTGATTACCGGTATCGGTATAGTTTTTCTGGGTCTTCTTGGATTCGTTATTTATCTTATAATGGGTGTCTATTTCAAGATACCTTAAGGAGATGTTTTGGCAATGGTAGAGGCAAAGGAACAATATGAATGGCTTGAATTGAGCCTTAAGGATGTTGATCTTGGAACTGATAAAGAGGTCTCCATACCGGTAACGGTAAGGAATATCCAGAGCCAGAAACGATCTTTCAGGGTATTCTAGGAGGTGATCCATCCGCAGGTAGATAATCTGGTGGAGTGGTTTCTGAAGTTTAACTTCCAGAAGGCAAAGGAATATACAATTTCCCCAATTGACCCTGTGAACATTGAGGAGACTATAGAAGTAGACGCCAAGTCTGCAAAGAAGTTTGAACTTTCATTCAGAACTCCCAAAGGTGGATACATAGGGGACCGGGTTACTCTCAGCATATCTGTTCACTCTGAGGACGGCATTCATCGTTTTCTCCAATCTTTCACTGTAAAACTTGTACCGGTAATTATGGCTCTGAAAACAACAGTCGGTAATGAATTCCCCGTATCCAGGGACCTCGAGAAAAAGAGTCAGAAGGATAAATCTGACAGGCTGGAGAGAGATCCCAATGCAACAAATGAGGTTCTTTCAATAGTGTCTCCCTATGAGGTGAAAGGTTACGTATTCGTTGAGGCAATGCATCCTGATCGAGTGAATGTGATAGCGAAGGGGATCAAGGGGTTCAAAGGCAGTGTTTCAGGAGATATACGGGTGGAAGAGATTGAGCACTACCTCACACCAAAGCCTGCGGTGACTGGACTGGAACTCGGGGCGCTTGTAGAGCTTATAGACGGGCCCTTCAAGGGGGAAAGGGCAAAGATAATGCAGATCGACACATCCAAGGAAGAGGTAACTGTACAGCTGGTTGAATCGATGGTTCCAATACCAGTTACAGTCAGGGCGGAGGCCCTGAGGATGCTGGAAGAGAAGTAAGGCAAATGAGGTTAAAGACAACCTCCAGGGAGAAGCAGAAAGATTTCATAGATAGTGTGAAACCACTTCTCGAAGATCCTCGAAAGCTCATCCCGGAGTGCCTCGACCCAGGTCTTTTCTGCCCATTTTCAGGATATGCGAAGAAGCTCGGGAAAGGCGACAATCTTTCAAAGTATTCACGATCCTCAGATCAGCTTCTTTCAGCCATAGCGGAAACAGAAAAGGCAATAGAGGCTGAGAATTTACCATTCCTCGGCATGGTTAAGACCCCTCTGGGATCTATTGAATATGCCAAAAGGGGTGACACAGACCCTCTGGTTCTTGCCGGTGTTCAGCACTTTTCCGATCCTGTCTGGAGAATGCTCGCGTTTTCCAGTTTATCAATGAGTAAGGGGGTACGGATGTATTCAACCAGGGAAGTATACCTTGGTTCGTGCAAGAACAGCAGTCCAGGGATCAATTTTTTCCAATCAGCCCTAAAGGATGAGTCCATCGCCTTTACCTTGTCAGATGGGGACATATATGTCGGTTCTGCACCGTACTTCACCATCGAGCATCTTGGAGAAATTAGGATAAACATTGGTTCTGACTCAACATACAACACTATTCACTCGGTAATGAAACATGTCCTTACTCCGGATTTTTCATCAGACTTCAAGTTCAGTATGGATTATCTGCAGGACGTGACAGCGGAGTTCCCATCAAAGGCCAGCGAGTCATACCTTTCAGGAAAGATGAATGACAGAACATTCTACAGGGAGACCGCAGATTTCAGATTATCGAGAGCCATGGCACAGGGCAACATAGTGATTGGTGATACTGTATACACCACTGCGAGAAAGTTTGTAGACACCCATGAATTTTCCTATGTACCAGGGGATATAATTGCTGAATTTCTTGAAGAAATTCGTAAAGGCATATACATGGATGTTTACAGTGAGAGGAAGGTTCTGGAGGCAATATGGCCACAATGTGGGGAGAAAATACTCAGAAGGATCTTCCCAGAGAGAGATTCAGCTTCATTTTCCAATATAAAGGGGTCACCAATCGAACAGATTGAATATCTTGCAGGGGAAAGCAGGATATCGGATTTCATCTCCAGGCTCAATTTGAAGCCCTGGTCAAGTGATGCAAGCTTCCTTCTACAGATGCTTGGAGATATGGCTACATCAGGAAAACAGAGAGCCATAAGGGAGGCAGAGAAGATGCTTGGGACCTCAATGAACAGAAGGGCCATTTTCTACGCTTTTCTGCTGTCGGTCGGGGAAGCATCTAACAGGGAATGGCAGTTTTCCCAGAATGAGAAGGAACTTTCATTCAAAATGGCCCATCTGATAGATGGAATGGTTAAGGCGAAACCTGAGGATCTTCATGAGCTGTTCTACGAACTCAGATCTTACATAGGGTGAATGATAATGCCCAGACATTTCATATCAAGAAAAGAGTCAAAGGCTGTTGTGGCAGCTGCAAATGAGCTTGGACTGTCCCTTCCTGAAGGATCAATGGAGGTGGAAGAGAGGAAGAAGGAAAAATGTTATTACATCGGCGGTAAGCCATGCCTCTTCTTCGCGGATGTTGTTTTTCCGACATTGCTCCTGCTGAATGAAATTAAGCCGGACAAACACACACTCACTGTGGATCGAGGGGCGGTACCACACATAATAAAGGGCGCAAACGTATTCGCCCAGGGAATTGTATCAATCGATCCGGACCTCCAGAAGGATGATATTGTTTTCATAAGGGATGAAACCAATAATTACATTGCAGTCGGGAAAGCCACGAGAAGTGCTTCAGAGATTACAGCCCAAAAGAAGGGAGAGGCTGCAACACTTATTCATTACCCGAATGACCGCATTATCCAGGAATTCGGAAATTAAATTATTTTCAATCAAATTTATTTACTTATAGGGCATCAATACTCAATGTCATTATTGAATATTGGAGATAAGGCACCGGACTTCGAGTCCGTAGACCAGAATGGCAAGAAAGTGAGTTTGAATGCATTCAAGGGTAAACCGGTAGTTCTCTATTTTTATCCCAAGGATGATACTCCAGGATGCACAGCTGAGGCTTGCAATTTCAGGGACAATTCCTCTGAATATTCAAAGCATGGTGTTGCTGTCCTCGGAGTCAGTGTAGATTCATCGTCCTCCCACAGGAAGTTCGCTGATAAATTTAACCTGAATTTTACACTTGTGGCTGATGACAGCAAAAAAATATCAAAAGAATACGGAACTCTTGGTGAAAAAAGCGCCAGCAGGGTAACCTATCTTATAGACGGAAGTGGGAAAATAGCTTATGTGTATCCCAAAGTTTCCCCAAAGGAACACGCCTTGGAAGTTATGCAGAAGCTCAAGGAATTAAAATTGATAAAGTGAATCACTCACTCATATTTCTTTATTCTTCTATCCTCTTCGGGAAGGGTAATAATCGAAAAAAGTAATGAACCTGCGACCCAGGTTAAAGAAATAACCAGAAGAAGCACATTTCTGATAACGGTAACGGAAATAATGAATAGCATCAAGGGTATCCAATACTTTATCAGACCCCAGACGTATTCATAATAATCCATTTTTCACCATTATCCGAACAGGGAGCTGAGTCCAGCCAGAGCGTCTTCCTCTGAACCTTCTTCCTTCCTCTCTTCCTTTTTTTCGGCCTTCTTCTCTTCCTTCTTCTTTGGGGCTTCAGCTGGTGCTGCTGCAGGAGCTGCGACGGCCATAGATGCGGCGTTCTTAAGAACTTCCTCTATCTTGACTTCTTTCAGGCTGCTTACCAGTGATTTCAGTTTACCCTCATCTGGGGTGACACCGGCATCACTGAGCACTTTCTTGAGTTTTTCCTCGTCTATCTCTTTTCCCGCTGAATGAAGCAGCAGGGCTCCATATATATATTCCATTTTTATTCCTCCTCTCATTTTTATTCCTCCTCTTATCCAAACAATGAACTTAAACCCTCAGATGCTCTGTCTTCATCGCTCTCCTGAGGTTCGTTCTTTGTCTTCTCTGTTTCGTGTTTTGTCTCTGAAGCAGTTCTACTCTCTTCTCCGGAAACAGTTTTGCTCAGTGCAGTGGCTTCCTTAATTGCTTTCAGTATAAATAACTGCACGTTTGATGCGTCCACATATCCGGTTTCAAGAGCAAGCTGTTCAGCGTTAAGTCTCGCCTTAACAATGAGATCAGGCACAATTTCCTTTACAAGGAAAATGGCATCCAATGCAACAATCTTTGCACTGGAGAATGCCCTGGCGATATCGGCCATGACCTGTTCTGGGGTTATGGACATGGCCTCCTTGCCAAATATGATCCCATCCTGGTAGGCTGCTATGACGTCAAGTCCCACGGTAATTGGTTTGATCTCAAGTTTTTCAAGGATCTTTGCCTTGTCTTTTGAAATAACCTCTCCGTGCTTTACATAAACGGTTTCATTTTTGATTACAATCTTTCCTTTCTCTATGGCAGTTGGAAGGCCCAGCATCCTGGAAGATTGACAGAG
>JAMCUD010000114.1:0-11867 GCA_023379355.1 Thermoplasmatota archaeon | reverse complement strand
GAATTTCAAGGCCATTTCTGGGACAATTATATCTTCCTCCGCAACCTCTCCACCCCTCGGAGAGGTCTTCTGTTTTTTGCTAATCAGGACATTGTTAAGTTTTGCAGGAGCATAGTCCGTTGTAACTACGGCAACCTGACCCTCAGTGAATTCGCCAAGTTTCTGGAAATTATCCTTCTTAACCTTTTCAAGTGATTTTAAAAGAAGTCTGTTTCTTACAACCTCTATCTTCAAATCGCCCCTCAGTTCGCTTCGGATTTTCTGAAGCTGATTATTCCTAATACCCTTAATGCTTATAATGGCTGAAACAGGGCTCTCCTGAAGCTCCTTTGCCATTCTGTTAACTCTGTCAATCTTCCAGGATGCTGGGCTCCTCATTCTGTCATCTCCGGTTCAATTTTCTTTGAGGTACCCATGGTAGACTTGAAGTAGATCGAGTCAATGTTTCCGTACCCCTTCTCGAGCTTACCCACTATCCTCTTCATTACTGCTCTCAGATTCTCTGCAATGTCCACCGAAGACATGGTCTTTGTGCCGACAGGAACATGAAATGTTCTTTTGTCTCTGCTTCTGGCCCTGACTGTTTTCTTCAGAGAGGATATCATAGGTCCCGGATCCTGCCCTGGTGGTAGCGGTTTCGGTATTTTTCCTCTCGGGCCGAGAACAGTTCCCAGGGATTTACCAATATTTGTCATGAGGGTGGACTCCGCAACAAAGTACTCAATACCTTTTGCCACCCTCTTGAATTCTGGCTTGTTTTCAGCAAACTTGGAAATGTCTTCTGGACCATATAAAACGTCAGCAGATGTCTTTGCTTTCTGTTGCATTTCTGATGTTCCGAAGACAGCCACCTTCAGTTCCTTTCCTCTTCCCTTTGGCAGTATGATCTCCTCATTGATCCTGTTTTTAGGATCGCTGAGATCGATTTCCTTCATATTTATTGCGATCTCAAAACTTTCCAGGAACTTACGTTCTCTAGAGGTCTTCTTTATCTCCTCGATAATATCGACAAGTTGATCTTTTGACGCCATTAAATTTTCACCTCTGTAGTGGTAGCGAGAAACAATTCTCTCCTACAGGATTAAACCGAAATTTCACCTTTCTTTATAAGTCTTTGTACCTCTTTAGGATCCTTCCCATCTACATTCACTCCAAGAGATACGCAGGTTCCCAGTACTTCCAGTACTGCTGCCTTTATGTCATTTGCGAGCATATTACTTAACTTGACCTGAGCAACCTTCTTGATCTGTTCCAGCGTTGCATTTCCTGCAATTGCCTCTTTCTTCTTTCCAGCTCCCTTCTCTATTCCCATCTCCTTCTTGATCAGAGCTGAAGTTGGTGGGATACCGACGGAAATCTCATATTTTTTTGTAGCAGGATCAACCACTGTTACGGTAATGGGGACCTGCATTCCAGCAAAATCCTTTGTCTTTTCGTTTATCTCTTTGATGATCTGCGCCAGGTTAAGTCCAAGAGGGCCAAGTGCAGGCCCTAGTGGGGGGCCAGATGTGGCTTTACCACCTTCTACCATCGCGCTAACTGATTGTGCCATAAACTTTCACCAATAAATCCCACCTTAATCATTATCCTCTTTTTAACCTTTTTATCAGATGATGCCCTTAAACAAAAAGCAACTCCATTCATTGCAATGCTTTCGTGGGTTTCGGTAAGGTTAAATTCGACCCCTGCCATAATGTCCCGTTTGAACATACGGATCATAGACGGTAGAAAGGCAGAGAGTTTTGATACATCAACTAAAGTCCTTGTGGATGTTTTCAGATCGACTACAACCATACCCTACATATTCGCTGAAGGAGCCAGAAAGGTTTTCCCAACATCCAGGATCCGAGAGGCTCGGGAACTTCATAGAAACATGCCAGGAAGCATTCTGGTAGGTGAAAGGTGGGGTATAAGAATAAGGGGATTTGACTGCAACAATTCTCCATCGGATATTCAGAGAACAGATCTCAGATCTAAGGACGTTATTTTCACTTCTACAAATGGTACGTATGTTCTGAATAGAATCAAGGGAACTGGCAGAATTCTTCTGGGGTCTTTTGTAAATCTCTCTGCTCTGATCAGGGAGGTTTCGGGTGAAGAAAATCTTGATGTCATTGTATCCAACAGACCAGATGGGCAGGCGGACGAAGACTACATATTTGCTGAATACCTCCTCAGTGCATTAAATGGCAAGAACCCGGACTTAATGAAATCCCTGGAAAATGTGAGGAAATCACATGGTGCAATGAGAATGAAACTCCTCGGTTATTCCCGGGACCTTGACCTCTGTCTGGATGTTGACCATACGGTTCTTGTCCCAGAATACCTTGGTCCTTACATCGTATCAGGCAAAGACAAATTCTGATGTTCCTGCTTCCTTAGCAATGTTCCCTGCTTTCCCTATCAACATTTCGGCTATCTTGAGTTTCTTCATCTTTATATTCATATCCACTCCAGGTTTTGGCTGTGGCCTTTTGAAGTCAAAGCCGAAGAACCTAACAGATTTAGGCCTGAGCATCATTGCAATAAATGCCGATCGGTCACCATCAGTGAAGCCGAAGAAGTTCGAGACATTGTGAAGGGGATAGTTCTGTGTTGTCCCGATTATATTTCCCTTTATAGATGGCACAATCCTTTCAATTTTTTTAATGTTGTCCCCATGTGCATGGACAAAAACGGTTGTTCCATTTAATGCGGAATTTCTTATATCTTCTAAGCTGCCGTCAAGATCCGTAACTATGATGTCTGGCGCTCTGTTCTCATTGTTTTCGAGAAACTGTTTCAGGGCGCTATCTGCAATTATTGTAAGATCAGATTTCAATTGATCCGAGCTACAATTTATTCTGGCTGGTCCGAATATAGAGATATTTCTGCCATAGAACCCCACCGGGATTACCTGTTCAGAATTCAGGAGTATGGAGGATAATTTTAAGGATGAGATGAAATCCATTCTAGTATCTATATGAAGCGCCTCAGATATCTCCCTGTAGAGAACAAACCATTCCCTCAGATTCATTTATTTTCAGTGGTGGTGTTTGATTTCCCAGCAGGAACAAGATCAGATACATCCCCGCGCTCAGCAAAATAACGATGTACCATGGATGAGAGCATTGCAATTATAAGCCCCAGGACCAGATAGAATATGCTTATAATGGCTGCTGAGAATGTTATGTAGGTCAGCACATACCTTATGTAATTTATCATTCCAAAGAGAATGAAGGCAACAGAAAGCGAGAACATCAGCCCGTATATTATCCTGAAAATGGTATTGAAATTCCTATTAACATACATCTCCACTGCGGAGCCCGCTTCAAGGGCAAAAAATGCTCCATAGAGCCACCATACAAACATTGATAGAAATATCAGGACACCGTCGAGGAAGACAGGATGACCAGATTCAGTGATCACATAGCTGGATGCTATCCCGACAAAAATAAGGCTGGCCGAAATAACATAGGAAAGAAACACAACCCTGGTTTCCTGGGCATAGTTTCTAACAGACAGAAGAAGATTTTTCAAAGATTTGCCAATCTCAAATCCTTTCTCCACCATGTAGGAACCCAGGACTATCGTGACAAGTGTAATGGCAAATCCACCGGGATTAAGGGTTGCGGCCTTTGTAACCGCCTCATAGACTGAAAATCCGAAAGAGACAACTCCATATGTGAGGAAAATAAGGCCCAGTGGGATGATGAATTTGTTAATCAGGCCTTTATCCTTAAGGGCCCGAACTATGTAATAGTACATTGACTCTATGTTCTGATTATGCCTGACAATGATGTGCTTTACATACCTGATCTTTCTGCGTGAGAGAATTAGGGGAACTATGTAATCGTCCTCCGCGCCATCGGTTATTAGTATTACATCGTCTATGGCACCTTCCTGAAATAGCATGTCTAGTTGCTTTCCAAGTTTCTCGTCTGAGACTGGTCCAACATCAGAATCTCCTGTTATTAGTGCAATTTCGACGCTCTCTCCCTGCTTGAAAAGGCTCTCATAATGTTTTATAGCTCCAAAGAGTGCATTTGAATCCGAATCCTCTGGATCATCAGAGATCAGCTTGAGGGCTGCCTTGTAACAATTTTCGTATCCGACTACCGGGCCCTCCACCCCGACCTTTTCACCGTAGTCGTTGTCCCTGTCAACGTTCAGTATTAGAGAGACCATCTCTACTCACACACTACCAGCTCAAACTATATCGAACTTTCTATGTAGGTTGGCGTTTCTCACATTGTGTAGGTACCAACCGCTAAACAACTATAGCAATTTAAAATATAAACGTATTTGCCGTTAAGAATTCACAGTTGAAGTCATTTTGTTACGTAATATCCGGCACTCTTCTGCCGAGCGACTCTCTTTACAAATCCCTTCTGGCTCAGGGTTTGGAGTGCAGATGTTACAATGGCTTTACCCACTGATGCAGCTTTCATTATGTCGTCCGCTGACTTTACCTTGTCCTCTGAGGTTGCACCCAGCTTCTTTATAGCGTCATAAACCTTCTGCTCATTAACATTGAGATCGGCCATGCTTTCACTTGTCTTGTAATTATAAGTTCGTATTTATATTGTTGTATGCACGTCATTTTATGGCATTACTTCATCAAATCCTTAAAACAAACAAATCAGATAAAGACTGAAATAAGGTCATTATAAAATTGACATCGTCAAGTGACTATTTTTACTTCGTGAAATTATTAAATATGAGTATTCTCTATCCGAAAGGATTAAGATGTCGGGAATTGTGAGTTATGGCTCCTACATACCAAGGTTCAGAATAAAGCCGGAAGAGATTGCCAGGGTATGGGGGGAAGACGTAGATTCCATCAAAAACGGGATATATGTTTTGAGTAAATCAGTCCCAGCCCCTGATGAGGACGTGGCAACAATATCAGTTCAGGCTGCAAGGAATGCACTTTTGAGGTCAAAGATAAGTGCCAGTGACATAGGTGCGATATATGTTGGATCAGAATCTCATCCTTATGCGGTTAAACCAACAGCTACTATAGTGTCAGCGGCACTTGGAACAGATTTTCAACTGTTTTCCGCTGACTACGAATTTGCGTGCAAAGCAGGAACCGCCGGAATGCAGAACGTTAAGGCAATGGTTGATTCCGGCTACATAAAGTACGGTATGGCAATTGGAGCAGACACTTCCCAGGGTGCTCCAGGAGATGCCCTTGAATATACCGCATCTGCAGGGGGCACCAGTTTCATCATCGGCAAGGAGAATGTTATAGCCGAGATCAACTCGACCCTCTCTGTAACTTCTGATACACCGGATTTCTGGAGGAGAGAAGGTCAGCCATATCCAACGCATGGAGAGAGATTCACAGGAGAGCCTGCATATTTCAGGCACACCCTTTCTGCTTCCAGGATGATGATGGAAAGAATGAAGACAAAACCGGAGGATTACAAATATGCAGTTTTCCACCAGCCCAATGGCAAATTCCCTTCAAGGGCAGCTAAAACACTGGGATTTAATGACAATCAGATAAAGGATGGTCTTCTGACCCCGCTGATTGGAAACACCTACTCGGCTGCTATGATGACCGGTCTCTCCGCTGTGCTGGATATAGCAAAGGCCGGAGATAGAATACTGGCAGTGTCATTTGGGTCTGGAGCAGGTTCAGACGCATTTGACATTACCGTAACGGAAAAGATCGATGATTTTCAGAGAGACTCGGCTCCAACTATAAAAGAGATGCTTAGCAAGATAAGGTGGCTTGATTACGCACTATACGCGAAAAATAAGGGTAAGATTGTAATGGGTGAAGGAATTGAGTGATGTTTATATAATAGGGGCTGGAGAAACCAAATACGGGGAACTCTGGGAGAAGTCATTAAGGGAACTCGCAGTAGAAGCTGGGCTCAAGGCTGTTGAAGATGCAGGAATATTCTCCAAAGATATAGAGGTCCTCTACGGGAGCAACAGTCTGGCCGGGATCATAAGTGGCCAGGAGAATATAGGTGACCTTCTTTCTGATTTCTCTGGAATAGCTGAACAGCACACTCCTGCCATAAGGATCGAAGCATCCACTGCCTCAGGTGGTGCAGCAGTAAGGCAGGCATATCTGGGAATAAAGGCAGAGGAATTCGACGTTGCCATGGTGGGTGGCGTTGAAAAGATGACAGATATATTCGGTTCTGAACTTCTGGATCTCACCAGTTCAGTCCTGGACAGGGAATGGGAAGCATTTTTTGGAGCGACCCCAGCAGCACTTGCCGCCATAGTGGCGAGAAAGTATATGAGGGATTTCAAAGTTGAAAAGGAAGCACTTTCCATGATGTCCGTTAATGATCACGCAAACGCCAGCCTGAATCCGGATGCTCAGTATAGGAATAAGATCACGCTGGAACAGGCCATGAAGGCAATGGATGTGGCTGAACCGCTTAACCTGATGGACTGCAGTGCAATGGGTGATGGAGCTGCTGCAGTCATACTTGCTTCTGAGCGTTATATAAAGAAGAACAAGCTTCATGGCGCAAAGATACTTGCCTCTGCTGACGCTCAGGACTATCTCGCAGTACATAGCAGGAAAAATATATACAGCCTGGCCTCTGTGAGGCTCTCAGCTAAAAAGGCTATGGAAAAAGCTCACTTGAAAAACAAGGATCTCTCTTTCATTGAACTGCACGACTCGTACAGCATTTATGGTCTCCTCGAACTTGAGGAAATGGGGTTTGCTGAGCCTGGGAAAGCCAAGGAACTAGTCTACGACAATATATCATTGAAGGGGGAAATCCCGGTAAACCCATCCGGAGGTCTCAAGGCAAAGGGAAATCCGCTGGGGGCCACAGGTGTCGGGCAGATAGTTGAAGCTTACAGGCAGCTTGTTGGGAAGGCCGGAGATAGGCAGATAAAGGGTGCGAACCGGGCATTGGTTCATAACATGGGGGGAACAGGCTCGAACTCTGTAGTCCACATTCTTGGAGGTGAGTGAATGGGAGAGGTTTCAAGGTTCTGGAGGGAATCAATTCACAGATACAGGCTGGTTGCACACAGGTGCGGCAACTGCAAGAGAGTCTATTTTCCGCCAAGGGATATATGTCCAATATGCCACAGGGATTCTATTGGAAAAATGAAAGAGTTCACTCTTTCTGGGAAAGGCCAGATCGAATCATTCACAGTCGTTCATGATGCCCCACCGGCATTTACGAGACAGAGGCCTTACATTCTCGCAATAATAAGGCTTGATGAAGGACCATCAATCACAGGGCAAATTGTGGACTGTGATCCCGGAGAGGTAGATATCGGCAACAGAGTATCTGCGGTATTCAGGAAAATAAGCCAGGAAGGTAAGTCGGGGATAATTGAATACGGCTACAAATTCGTTCTGGAATAGATTTACCACAAAGGTTTAAGCTCATTTTTTCATGCATCCTTTATGTTAAACTCTCCTCCTCCAAAGAAAATGGGCGGAGAAGGCAGTATTTTCAAGTCTATTTTTATCATAAGCTGGGGGCTGGCTTTGCTGTTTATGCTGGTTTCCATTGCCATAATATATTCCGGGGCATGGACAGCTCATTTCTCACAGCTCAGTTACCCATACTTCTTCATACTCCTTCTCGAGGTTCCAATATTACCTGTCAGTGATGTAATCCTTATTCCCGCAATGTTTTCAATGTACATCCTCTTCTTTGGAATAATGGTGTATTATAGCTTCAAATGGAAGGGTCGTGGCCTTCTGGACAACCCCGTTATCTTTTATGGCGCAATGTCTGCCTTTGCCCTTACTGTAACAGTGATTCTCACCCTGATACTTGAAGGGGCGAACATTCCAATAGGGGGCAGTTCTCTTACATCGCTGCTGAACAATCACCCATTCGAAACCTATCTATCTCTGATCTATGCGCCATTTGCGGAGGAGACGGGTTTCAGGCTCATACCATTAGGAATCATGTCTGTTCTGCTTCTCAGCAGATATCACCCGGAAAAGCTGGATTACCTGAAGGCATTCTTTATTCCAGGGCACATGAGAAAGAAGTACAACCAAAAGTTTGGCTATATTGAATATGCAATGATTGCGGCTACCAGCATCCTATTTGCCTACGCCCATGTGGCGTATGGCCTTTGGAGTTGGGGGAAAATAATCACAGTTCTTCCCGTTGCAGTAGTTCTGGCCGTAGGATTCCTGAAGTTCGGCATTTACATGGATGTCCCAATACACTGGCTTTTCAATGGTTTCTCAACGGTATACATCCTGAATGGGGCTCTCACCGAGGGTGCAGGTTTCGCACTATTCTATGAGCTGATCGCCGGGTTTGCTGCAATTGTGTTTCTTTTGATTCTGTACAGAAAATGGGATAAGCGCAGGAATGCAATAAGAAGCGAAAATATCCATGAAATCAACAGGCAGGAAACCTAATTCTGCCTGACACGATTGCCGGATATCGTATATTTTCCATAAAGCACTATGGAGATCGCTCTGACAAGGGTATCATGCTCAATATCTCTCAATTTTGAAGAGAGAGACTCCACTGTTTCATCATCTGATACCGGAACCACAGATTGGAGGATAATTGGTCCCCTGTCTACCTCCCTTGTGACAAAATGCACTGTACAGCCTGAAAATCTGGCTCCGCTTTCAATAACCGCCCGGTGCACGTTTTCTCCATAAAGATTCAGCCCACCAAAGCATGGAAGAAGTGAAGGATGGGTATTTATTATCTTCATTGGAAAGGAATCTATAACTGAAGCAGGAAGAATCCTCATAAATCCAGCAAGCACAATGAGATCTGGAGAAAAAGCTTCAAGGCTTCCGAGAAGACCTCGGTACTGGTGTTCCTCCTCTTTTTTCCAGTTGAATGCCTTTACAGCTATTCCATTAGTTTCAGCCCTCTCAACAGACCTGCAATTTTTGTGGTTTGTAAATAAAGCCAATATATCAGCTTTGAGAAAACCAGACTTAACGGAATCTATTATTGCCTGAAAATTAGTGCCTTCGCCTGACGCGAATACAACCATCCTGGGGAAGGAATCCACATAGGTGAAGGCGTAATGGTATGATTAATTTTCTCAAATCTTGAAGCATCCTGAAAAAATTAAAATCTGTCAATCAATTTAAGATAAAGTTCGATATCCGAGGAAGTAATTAGATCTTTGAAATAAACGCACATCACCTGAGAGTTTCCATATGTTAAAAGTGAGAATGGAGCATAGAAATGATTGATATTTGGATTGAAAAATACCGGCCGGCAAAGCTTGACCAGATTGTTGGACAGCAGTCCAACATTCAGAAACTCAAGTCATTCATAAACCACAGGCAGCTTCCCCACCTTATCTTTGCGGGACCAGCAGGAACTGGAAAGACATCAACGGCCATCGCCATAGCGATGGAACTCTTCGGAGAGGACTGGAGGCAGAATTTCCTTGAACTGAATGCCTCAAATGAACGAGGGATTGATGTTATCAGGGAGAACGTAAAGGACTTTGCAAGGATCAAACCTTCAAACGACCTTGGTTTCAAGATAATATTCCTGGATGAAGCGGATCAGCTTACTCAGGAGGCCCAGGCTGCCCTCAGACGGACAATGGAATTGTACTCATCCGCCACCAGGTTCATTTTCTCTTGCAATTATTCTTCACAGATAATTCTTCCAATTCAGTCAAGAACAGTTGTAATGAGGTTCAGGCCCATTGAATACGATCAGATGAAGAAGCGTTTACTTGAGGTCGCAGAGTCCGAGAAAATAAAACTAACTGATGAGTCTATAGAAGCAATCTATTCCATATCAGAAGGTGACATGAGGAAGGCACTCAATGTCCTCCAGACAATAAGCAACTCAGGGGAGATCACACCAGCAAGAATATACGAGATATCAGGTTCAGCTAATCCAAAAGACTTTAAGGTTCTTCTATCCAAGGCACTTTCCGGTATTTTTGATGAGGCCCGGGAGTCCATGGATCAGATGGTTATCGAACGTGGGCTTTCTGGAATGGATATTGTTAAAGGCCTTCACAGCGCCATAAGAAGAGAAAAGGTACCGCCGAAGCAGAAGGTTCAGGTTATAATTGCCCTCGGGGAAGCAGAGTTCAGACTTGTGGAGGGTGCAACAGACCTGATACAGCTTGATGCGCTGCTTGCCAGGCTCTCCAGCATAGGGAATGAATACAACTGATACTTTAGAAGAAATCATCCAGGTTAGTTGTTCCTTTTCTTTTTCTGGATGAACTCTTCTCAATGCTTTCCACGGCCTTTTCAATATTCTTTCCCATAGTGGCCTCTTTCTTCCTGCTCGAATAGTAATATCCGGCGTCTCTTGTTCCGGAATACATCAGTATGTAAACATCCCCAGCTCTCAGCCGCCCTGTTCGGCCTCTTCTCTGAATCGTTCGGATCTCTGAGGGCACAGGTTCAAAAAATATTACCAGGTCAGTGGAAGGTATATCGAGGCCCTCCTCTGCGACAGATGTGGCCACAAGAACATTGTATACATTTGATCTGAACTTTGAGAGTATCTCGTCCTGTTCCTTCTGGCTCATTCCTGCATCACCCTCCTTGGATGCCTGGCCAACAAATTTCACAGGTCTCAGGAGAGTGGAATGTTGCTCAAGATATGAATTCACAATCGAGGCTGTTTTCCTGAAATGTGTGAACACTATTATCCTGGATTCAGGGTTTGCCAAGATCTTCTCCTCACAGAGCTGGAGCGTCTTTTTGAGTTTTGGGTTTGACTCATCGTTCGATGCAGCTCTCTCAAGAGAATTCAGCAGTTCGGCGGTGGCGGGAACTTTTTCCAGTATTCTGGCAGTCCTTCTGATGGAATTATCATCGCTTTCAAGAATATTCTTCAGATATTCGTAGGCTACAGATGCACCCTGTGATTCAACATATTCCAGCACGTAATCCAGCCTTATCAGGGCTGTAACGTATGGAATCAAGCTGAACAACGCAGGATTGCCTTCCTTGGCTCTTTCAACCAGCTGTGGTATCTTTGAAGCAAGTTCTTTCCTGGATGCACGGTTAGATCTTAATATTCCCGCATTGCTTAGCTTCTCCTGAAAAGGATTCATTATAGATTTCAGAGTTCTGCCAATTCCCTCTAATTCCGGAGGAAGGTCAAGAACAATCGTTCTGATGGAGATCCCGCCAACATATGGGGACACATCGGGGTCTGTTTCTGACTTTATAAGTACCTCCTCTATCCCTAAGGTGCTCCTTATCTCTTCCAGTTTCTCCTTTGAACCCCCCGGGCTGGCAGTCATGGCAAGTATGAGCCTGCTTCTGCTCTCCAGAAATTTTTTTGATATCATAGCATATGCGTAGTTTCCGGTGGCACGGTGTGCTTCATCAAATATCAGGAGTCCGAAGTCAGAAATATCCAGGTCTCCGCGCCTCATATCATTCCAGACAACCTGCGGGGTGGAAACTATCACTTTACTCTTTGCCCAGTAAAATCTCCTGTCTATGGAGTCTATTTCCCCAGTGAAGGAGAAAATATCTGGAGGTTTGAGATTGAGGAACTTGCTGAATGTTTCCAGATGCTGGGAAACAAGTGGCTTAGTAGGAGCCATGAACAGAACCTTGCCTCCCCGGTTCATAACGTCTTCTGCTACCATTGCTGCTATGAGCGTCTTTCCGAGACCTGTTGGGAGTACTACAAGGCTGTTCCTTCTTCGGGCAACATTAAAGATGTTTATCTGATATTCCCTGGGCTTGATGGATACAGCCTTGGACTCATCAGACATGGAGTAAAATATCACCTAGTTATATAAGCAATTGGGAAACAGGCCATCGTTTAAAGGGCCGGTAGATCAGCGGTAGATCGCCTGCTTCGCAAGCAGGAGGCCTCGGGTTCAAATCCCGACCGGTCCATTTAATCTATTAATCGAATACTATTTATCTCGGCACTCGTTATCTTCTCATG
>JAMCUD010000113.1 GCA_023379355.1 Thermoplasmatota archaeon | reverse complement strand
ATACGAAGCACAAGATAGCAAATGTCAAAATTGGTATAGGATTGGAAATAGCAACGACTGCCGGAGCCATAGTTGGTTCGCTTACCGTCGTTGCGGTTGATAAAGCCAATGCAACCTGGATTATTTACATAATTTTTGGCATAGTTCTCCTTGGGTCCCTGATTCCCACTATTCAGAGAAGCCAGAGCGAAGAACCTCTTGACAAAAAACCTGACTGGACTACAAGAGTTTTTCAATTGACCGGGCACTATTATGATTCAAAACTGAAAAGGAAGATTAGCTATTCAGGGGTGAGATGGTGGCTTGCGGAAATCATAATGTTCTTTGCCGGCGTAATTTCCGGGCTGCTTGGAATAGGCAGCGGAGCCTTGAAGGTTTTGGGTATGGATTGGGCAATGAACCTCCCCATGAAAGTTACTACAACAACCAGCAATTTTATGATAGGTATAACAGCCGCTACAGGCAGTTCGATTTACTGGTATGAGGGGTACATACAGCTCTTCATTGCAGCAGCAACCGCTATTGGGGTTGTCATCGGAGCTTACATAGGAAGCAAGATTCTTTTGAAGATAACTAACAAGGATGTTAGATGGATTTTCTTTTCAATACTTTCTTTCCTGGGGGTGGAGATGCTCCTTAAGGGTTTGGATCTGGCTAAATTTTTAATCATAGCGTTTGAGTATGAGATAATAATCTCAATCATAGTCTCAGTGGCTATGATATCAGGTCTTTTCTATAAGACCAAGAGGGGGAAACATGGCGCAAAACCAGCTTGATACTGATCAGATAACCAGTATGATCCTTAAGGCAGGTGTCATAATCAGCCTTAGCCTTATTGTCATAGGTGTTATTCTGCTATTTGTGAAGGGTGAAGGAGATGGGTATAGCATCAGTTCCATTGCAAATTTTCATTCCACCGTAAGCTCAAAGCTTCTTAATCCAAAGAACATAATCCCTGGTCTGGAAGCACTGGACGGATTGTATTTCATTACGTTCGGCCTCTGGGTCCTTATATTTACCCCCATCACTGTGGTTTTCACCTCAATGGTTGAATTTGTTAAGGCAAACAACCGCCTTTATGTTATAATGAGCTTGATAGTTCTTTTCAACCTGTTTTTCGCAATGCTTGTGATCCCCACGTTTATTACGTGAGGGAGAAGATATCCATGAATTACATTGGAAAAAATGTTTATTACCGATGTAAGGATAAACAAACGGTTTCTGAGAATGCTTAACTTCGAGAGAATAAAGATTGAACACGAGGATCCTGAGAAGAGGATTGGAAGTTTTAAGCTGGAACCTGTCAGGGGTTATACGGATTCAGAGGCGGTAGCTGAAGCGAGCAGATGTCTTGGCTGCAACATCTGTACTCAGGCATGCCCTGCAAGCCTTGATATTGGAGGATATATCAGGAGCAGTGCTGTTGGCGATCCTGCCCAGACTGTCAGAATAGTTTTTGAAAACCTCCCATTCCCAGCGATAATCGGAAGGGTTTGCACTCATTTATGCGAGGATATTTGCGTACTATATGACACTGGGGGCCCCATAGCAATTAGGCATATGAAGAGGTACGCGGCCGACAAATTTGATGACTATTCACAGATTATAAACCTTCCCAAGAAGAGATTTATTGGAAAGAAAGTGGCCATAATCGGGGGAGGCCCTTCTGGTTTGACAGCCGCATTTTATCTCTCCGTTCAGGGCATTAAGGTTACCATTTTTGAAAAGCTCCCCGCTCTTGGTGGCTTTATGAAAACCGGCATACCACGTTACAGGCTTCCTCAGGAGGTTCTTGACAAGGAGATCGGCTTTATTGTTGATCAGGGCGTGGATGTAAGGCTTGAAACTGCGGTGGGCAAAGACATTTCATTCGATGAGATAATGAAGAGTTTCGATGCCGTTTACATTTCAGTTGGAAACCAGAAGCCCAGAATGACCGGAACCCCCGGGAGCGATGCTGTGAATGTTGTCCATGCGACCGAGTTCCTAAGGAGAACAAGTTTTGGTGAACATATAGACGTCGGTAATAACGTTGCAATAATCGGTGGCGGATTTACAGCAAATGACTCATCCAGAACCTCCTTGAGATTGAAGGCCAAAAATGTTCATATTCTTTACAGAAGGAGAGAACAGGACAGACCCGGGTATCCTTCCATGAATGCAGAAGAAGAGATGGAGGAGTCGGTAGAGGAGCATGTGGACTATATGTGGGAAGTTACACCATTCGAATACGTGAAAGAAGGGGACCGTGTGGTGAAACTTAGATACTGGCAGAATGAGATGGTTCCCGACAGAGGAGGAAGGGCAAAACCTGTTCCAAATAAGAACAAGGTACTGGAAATTCCTGTAGATTATGTTATTGAGGCCACTGGCCAGGAAACTGATTACTCATTCCTTGGAGAAGAATACGCCAGGAGGTTGAGACTCACTCCACATGGGCAGCCTATCACAAACGAATTCAACATGACCTCCATCAGGGGGCTATTCACTGGAGGAGATTCCACAAATACAAACCGTGACCTGATATCTGCTGTTCGAGACGCCGATCTTGCAGTTCAGGGCATCCTGGAATATCTGAATGTCATGGATAAGGTAGACGAAGACCATCTGCCAATACTTGACAGATGGAAAAAGTACTCTTCCTCCAGTGCAAAGATCGCTTACATGACTCGATAGATTATCAGGAGATCGTATCAAACCCAGTGTAAGGAATCAGAGCTTCCGGGATTCTTATGGTTTTTCCATCACCTTCCTGGAAATTTTCGATGATAGCGACCATAGTTCTGGTTGTTGCTATGGCCGTTGAATTTAGAGTGTGTAAAAACCTATTTCCCTCCTTTGTCCTGAATCGGATTCCAAGGGATCTTGCCTGGTAATCCGTATCATTGGATGCTGATACGACCTCCCTGAATTTTCCCTGGGACGGAAACCACGCTTCTATATCGTATTTCTTTGCTGCGAGATTCCCAAGTTCTCCAGAGCATACATTTACAACTCTGTATGGTATGTTAAGGGAACGGAATATCGATTCAGAATTATTCAGGAGCTCCTCATGGAAATCCCATGACTGATCCGGGTGGCAGAATATGAACTGCTCAACCTTTGTAAACTGATGAACCCTGAATATTCCCTTTGAATCTTTTCCATGGGCTCCTGCCTCCCTCCTGAAACAAGATGATACTCCTGCAATCCTTAAGGGAAGGGTTTCCTCATCGAATATCTCCCCCATGTACATTGCAGCGATGGGGTGCTCAGAAGTTGATATGAGATAGAGGTCTTCACCCTCCATCTTATAAAGTGTATCCTTGAAAGTTTCAATGTCAGTGGCCCCACTCATGGCAGCCATATTCATCATGAAAGGAGGTTCTACGATGTTGAAACCTTTCTCAGACAGAAAATCCACAGCATAATTCACAAGTGCCAGTTCGAGCTTGACCAGCCTGTTTTTCAGGTAGTAGAACCTTGACCCGGATATCTTTGATGCCCTGTCAAGGTCTGCCAGATCCATGTTTGCCAGAATATCCACATGACTCACAGGTCTTTCCGTAATAAGATCATACTTTCCAGTGCCATTGGTGCTCTTTGTGAATTCCTCCAGATCATCTTTGAAAACCCTGGCTCTGCCCCAGAATTTATGGAACTGGTTATTTTCATCCCCCTTGCATACTGGTACACTTTCATGAAGAAGGTTCGGCATGGTAGCGAGGACAGAATCTCTCTGCTTTTCGATGTCTGCCATCTGCACCTCCAGGAGGCCGATGGCCTGGTTGATAACCTTCACCCTTGTTTTCAGATCCTCAGCATCTTTTCCCTCCTTCATAAAGCTGGAAATCTGCAGTGAAATCTTATTCTTCTGATGTTTGTTATCGTTGATCTCCTTCAACTTGTCTCTCCACTGGGAATCAAGATCAAGGAAGTTCTGCAGGACTGATCCATCCATACCCCTGGAAATGAATGCCTTTCTGAATCTTTCAGGATCTTCACGCAAAAGATGGATATCTATCATTGAGAATGTATATCAACGGGATTTAAAAAAGATTTGAGACTGGAAAAACAATTTCAACTAAAGGTAAGACCAGCTTCCGCCATATTCGGAGTCATCATCGGTTCCATCTGTGAATTCCTTAATTGTTCTTCTCTCAAGCTTAACTGAAGGTACCTTTCTTATGGAATTCATCCTGCCCTCGACGTCCCGCTGCATGAAGCTGTGAGAAAGGTTTTCCTCCTGCATCTTGAAGTTGGAATAGTACCCGCCTGTGAATGAGAATATATTCAACAGAAGCAGTGAACCAGGCATTATTATTGCGAAAGTCTTTATGATGCCGTAAGAGGTGTAGAGGTCATTCAGAATACCAGAAAATGCAATGAGATTTGACTGCGAGAACTGAAGCATTCCGGTTGAGAAGTATGTCCCAGATGCTCCGAGAACTCCACCCTTGAATGGTGAAAGAGCGAAAGTAACGAGAACTATGATCGCTGTGGAAACAAAACCTGAAACCAGTGCCTTTCCAACAGTACCTGACTTCCTGCCGCCCAGATAACCGGCGATTGACGGACCAGCCACAGGAATCCACCATAAAAGAAGCGAAAATATGACAGAATACATTATCCCCTTGCCTTGAGAATAGACAGTTACATCGTGGCTCTTCTTGCCTGTTCTGGAAATCTTTTCAAGTTCAAGGCCGAAAAGCCTGTTCTTGAACCTTTCAAATCTGCTCCTAGGGACTGTCATCTGATTGTCAGACAATAGAATGACTGATAGTATTTAATTATTTTGAATTGAAATTTTTAGCATTCAGGCCCCGTATTTTTCATCGTGGCCGGACAATTGCTTCATGAACTGCAGTACGCTTCCGCTGTCAATACGAATTGATCCATCGGCGCAGGAGGTCTCGTCAAAGAATAACGACCTGTCATTCCTCGATCCAGGGGAGTTGAAAAGTATCGGGAGAGGATCACCAGAATGTTCCTTAAGTTCACATGGTGTGGAGTGATCACCAGTTATGCATACTGTGATGCCACTACCTATAAGGGGAGAAAGTGACCGGTCCATTTTCTCTATAACATCCCTCTTAAGCAAAGGTAATCCGTCATGACCTGCTGCATCGGTCCCTTTGAAATTCACAAGTACGAAAGGGACTTTTTCCAGTTCCTTGATGGCGGCATCTATCTTATTCATGTAATTGGAATTGACTGTTCCAATTGCACCCTCGACCTCCAGAACATTCATTCCAAGCAAGGCGCATATACCCTTTATCATGGATATTCCTGCAACGCATGACCCCTGAAACCCATGTCTTTCCTGGAATGATGTTAGAACTGGGGTCATTCCCGCACCTCTTACGAGTAATGAATTGGCGGGAGGCTTTCCGACTGACCTTCTCCTCTGATTGAAAGGATGATTTGCCAGTATCTTCTCCGCCTTTTCCATATATCTATTCAGGACTTCCGCAGTATATAGCCCGTCCTTCTGAGTTGCCATTGCATCCTTCACCTTCAGACCAACGCTGTGTGGATCTGTGTCGCTTATATGATCTGAGAGACCGTCGCCCCTCATTACAAGGGCTGCTCTGTGCTCGACCCCATTTTTCACTAAAAATTGCACTCCATCGAGTTCGAAGGTCAGGGCTTCTGCAAGTTCTGAAGTATCTTCATCAATCCTTCCTGCTCTTCTATCTGTTACCAGCCTGTTGGAATCTATCGTGGCGAAATTAGCCCTGAATGCCAGGTCACCACCCCTGAGTTTCATTCCCAATCCCATTGCCTCAAAAGGTCCTCTTCCTGTGTAGAACTTCTCCGGGTCATATCCCAGGAGAGACAGGTGAGAGGTATCTGACCCCGTAGTCATTCCAGCATGAACAGAATTCATCAGTCCGCCTAATCCACCCCTGATAAGTGAGTTCATATTAGGTCTGAATGCGGCCTGAAGCGGTGTTTTTCCACCTAGCTCCCTGCAAGGTCTATCTCCCAAACCATCCATGACGATTAACATCATTTTTCCATTTGATGCCATCATGTCCCCTCTTCCCAGGACTCCGAATATCTGGTCTGTTCTGCATTAAGGCTGTCAATGGTGATTCCCATGGATTGAAGCTTGATCTCTGCTATAGTGTAGTCTATCTCCCTGGGAACTGGATAAACCTTTCTTCCCAGATTCTCATTGTTTCTGAGGAGATACTCCGCAGTAAGGGCCTGAACGGCAAAACTCATGTCCATGATTTCAACTGGATGGCCCTGACCAGCAGCTAGGTTAACCAACCTTCCATCTGCAATCAGATTAATGCTGTTTCCGTTGGAGAGACGATACTTCGTGACGTAGTCCCTAACCTGCCTCTTTTCAATTGACCTTTCCTCAAGCTCCTTTTGTGGCACCTCATTGTTGAAGTGTCCGGAATTTGCAAGTATGACATTATTCCTTGCTGAAAGTAGATCTTCATAGGTAACAACATCCTTCATACCTGTGGCAGTCACAACCAGATCAGCCTCCTTTAGGGCATCTCTCATCCTTTTTACCTGAAATCCGTCCATTGCTGCCTCCACCGCCTTTACCTGGTCAACTTCCGTTACGGTAACAAGCCCACCGAGACCTTTCATTCTCATGGCTATGCCTTTTCCACACCACCCATAACCTGCGACAACAACGTTTTTCCCCGCTATAAGGGTGTTTGTTGCGTTCATTATTCCATCCAGAGTGCTCTGTCCTGTTCCGTAACGATTGTCAAAGAGATGCTTCATTTGCGCATCATTCACATCAAACATGGGATATTTGAGAATTCCCTGCTTTTCCATTGCCATCAGTCTAACCACTCCGGTCGTGGTTTCCTCGTTTCCCCCTATTATTTCTGAAAGTAGATCGGTTCTCTCCTGATGCACTATCTTGGTAAGATCTCCACCATCATCGATGATTATGTTGGGTTTGATATCCAGCGCACTGTTCAGATTCTCGTAATATTCCTTTTCAGTTTCCCCTTTCCTGGCGAATACTTCCATCTTGCGGGTAACCTTGAGAGATTCGACAACGCTGTCATCTGAGCTCAATGGATTGCATGAAGCCATACGCAACCTTGCCCCTCCCTCCTTAAGGAGATATGCAAACACTCCTGTCTTTGCCTCTACATGAAGTGCCATTGCGATCCTTACGTCTTTGAATGGGAGTTCCCTCTTAAAACGCCCCCTGATGGCGGCAAGGGCGGGCATTCTGTCATAAGCCCATTCAAACCTTAGATTTCCTTTCTCCAGATTTTCCGACATTAGATAGTGAATGCGGATCAAGGTTTATAACTACACCATTTCCCATTGGGTGTGAACCAAGTATTCTGACTTGAGTCTCCATATCCGGAGAAAAAAGCATCATTCCGCCATCCTCAATCAGTATGTTGCCTATGTAAAGGTAGAATATGTCAACCAGATCATGGCTCAAAAACTGCATAACAACATTTTTGCCCCCTTCCACAAGTATTTTCCGGAATCCCATCTTCGAAAGTTCTTCAAGCACATGTTCCACATCAAGATTGACCGGTTCCCTGTTAATGATCTCTGCGTTTCCGTGTTTCTTTGCTTTCTTTGATGTGAACAGTATTGTTCTCTGATCTGAACCGAGAAAGACGTTTGAACTGACAGGAGAGGAAAGATTGCTGTCAAGTATCACCCTGACCGGAAGTGTGCCTGAGTGTTGATAGTTTTTGTCTACTGCGAGGAAGGGGTTGTCATTTATAATTGTGTTAGCCCCTACAAGAATCGCGTCTGAATCGGACCTGAGCCTGTGAACTCTCTCCAGATCCTCAGCTCCTGAAATTCTCACTCGCCTCCCGTTTGAGCCTGCTATCATCCCGTTAAGGCTCATCGCCACGTTTACAGTTACAGTAACACCGTATACCAACAGGTATGTATCATTAACATGGATAAAATTCAGTTGGTGGCGATAAGGCACAGTCTATGATAAATATGTATATTCTATTCCGTCATCAGCCCATAGATGAGGGTCAGCAATCTGGGACTGCCAAACGATTTTCTGCAGGTTATTGACGGAAATGACTTTGAGTTATACCCTCATCAGGAAAGATCAGTCACAGTAATAGAAGGGGGCAGGAACCTTATCCTGTCAGTCCCAACTGCCTCGGGGAAAACTCTTGTAGCCTATATTGCAATATATCGCAATTTCCTGAAACAGGGAAGATGCATCTACATAGTTCCTCTGAAGGCCCTCGCCAGCGAAAAATTTGAGGAGTTGAAGAAGTTGAGAGGACTGGGTCTCAAGGTTGGAATTTCGGTGAGCGATTATGATGAACCTCCTGACGCCCTGAAACGATATGATGTTCTTATATGCACATCTGAGAAGGCCGATTCCTTCTTCCACCATGATCCATCCATTATGTTTGAACTGACACTCATAGTAGCAGATGAGCTTCATCTTGTGGGTGATCCGGGCAGGGGATCAAAACTGGAAATGTTCCTGACAGCTGCGAGATATTTGAACC
Organism: Thermoplasmatota archaeon; assembly: GCA_023379355.1. Next base: position 2,942 of record JAMCUD010000113.1, on the reverse strand, counting down.
CGGATATCAGGATCATAGGGCTTTCGGCTACAATCAGTAATTCGGATCAGCTTTCTGCTTGGCTTGATGCAGATCCCGTAATAAGTGATTTCAGACCGGTAGAACTCCATAAGGGGGTGATTTACCAGGGACACCTCTCACTTGAAGAGGATGAGGACATCGTTCTCAGAAAGAAGATGGAGCTTGAGGATGCCTGCAGATATTTTATAGATAGGGGTGGCCAGGTTATTGTGTTCCTGAACTCAAGGAAGAGGGCGGAAGATACAGCTGCAAAGCTGTCCCTAACTCTGGGAATATCTCTCACAGACCAAACGCCTGCTGAATCCGAGGAGTCTCAGGACAGGTATGCCCGTGCCTTGGCCAGTACCATGCCAAAAGGGGTTGCTTTTCATCATGCAGGACTCTCCGGGTCGGACCGTACAAAGGTGGAGCAGTACTTCAGGGATTCCAGAATCAAGGTGATTGCAGCAACACCTACACTGGCTGCGGGTGTGAATCTTCCCGCAAGGGCTGTTATTGTGAGGGATATCACAAGGTTCTCAGATGGGGGAGTTGGTTACATATCCAATACGGAGGTGAACCAGATGCTTGGACGGGCTGGAAGACCTAAGTACGATCGAACGGGTTATGGCATTATATATGCCGCGAACCCTTCCTCCCTTGAAAGGGTCAGGGAATACTTTAATGGCGAGCCTGAGCCAGTGGTTTCAAATATAGGAGACAGGCATATGATCAGGTTCAACACTCTGGCACTTGTCTCCACGGGGCTTGGATCGACTCTACAGGATATAATGAACTTTTACCAGAAGACACTTCTGGCAGTTCAGCAGGATACTGAAAAATTGAAACCGGCAATTTCTGACTCTCTGGAATTTCTTACTGAGAATGAGATGATAAGGGTAAATGGAAGTCGCTACACAGTTTCAAAGATTGGAAAGATGGTCAGCGATCTGTACATAGATCCGGAATCCGCTGTATTGTTTCTTGACTTCCTTAAGGAAGAGAATGTTGACGATGTGAGGACAATTGAAGCCATATCTATGGCGCCTGACATATTTCCGGTTTCATGCAGGAACAGTGAGATAGAGATGGTTGAACAGTTTTTTGAGACCCAGAATCTCAGATACTATGAATTGGAGGATTTCCATTCGAGGATCAAAACTGCCATGATTCTGATGGACTGGATAAATGAAGTTGATATTTCAGAGATATGTGACAGGTACAGTATCGGTCCGGGAGATATACAATCGCGGATAAGCTCAGCCGAGTGGATGGCCCATTCCCTGGGAAGGCTGTCTTCCATGATCCGCCCGCAGCAATCTTCCTATTTCCAGATGATGGCTCTAAGAATAGGTGAAGGAATAAAGGGAGAAATCTTCGAACTCACCACTGTCCCCAACATTGGAAGGGTAAGGGCTAGAAGGCTCTACAATTCCGGCATAAAGACGTTGGAGGAACTTGCCGCCGCCTCCGTGGACCAGCTGAAGAGAATAGCAGGTTTCTCAGACAGACTATCCCAGGATACTATTGACCACGCATTGACCTTGATGAGGAGACGATGATGACCCGCCATCTGAAAGTTAAAAGGTCTGATGCACAGGATGTTATTGACATACTGAAGAGGAATGGATATATTGACCATTTCAAGAGAATATTGGTCAGAGACGATGCTGTCCTGATACCTCTCCTTGACTCTGCCCCTGAATCCCCTTCGTGGGAAATTGTTGACACTGAGCCTCTGGAAAGAATTTCCAAGAACAGACCGGTTTCCACCAAGACTTCCTTTGATCAGCTTGGAAGTGCAGCAATACTGAAGATCAGGAACATTGACAGGGCAGTTGAAATTGCCAGAAGCCTTATAGAGGGGAGCAACACAATTCGCAGTGTGTTTCTCGATACAGGTATCCAGGGGGATAACCGATTAAGAACACTTACACTGCTGGCCGGGGAAGAAAACTACATAGTTGAACACAGGGAAAACTCACTGAGGTTCAGATTCGATCTGAGAGAGGTATACTTCTCGCCGCGCCTCGCCACTGAGAGACTTCTTGTTTCAAAACAGTGCCAGCCTGGGCAGAGAGTCCTGGATATGTTTGCCGGAATTGGACCATTTGCCATCACCATTGCTAAACTGACCGGTTCATGGGTCGAAGCCTTTGACGTGAATCCCCAGTGTATAAAATGGCTTCATGAAAATGTCATTGCTAACCATGTGGAAAATCTCGTCAGCTGGCGTCTTGGTGATTCACGGAAACTCATAGGGGACTCTGGAAAATTCCACAGGATCATAATGAATCTTCCACATTCAGCTTCCGGTTTCCTGGAAGATGCATCCAGGCATCTTCTGCCTGAGGGGCGCATCAATTACTATGAGATATGCAATCTAGACTCCCTTGAGGAGCGGATGGAGGAAATCCGGTCACTGGGGTTGGATTTAGCCTACAAACGGATTGTTCATGGTTACGCCCCTGGAGTTTTCATGCATTCCCTTGAGCTAAGACTGAAACCATGAAGGATCATCTCATGTTGCAGTACCTAAGAATTTTTAAGCCGAATTTTCATTCTACAAAATCTGTCCATATATCGCTATACATTCAAGCACAGAGTTTGAACAAAGAACGGAGGTATTGAGGAGATTTGGAGAATGCTAAGGATGGCCTGGTTAATAGACTTGGAGACCTGACAACTTCAGTTTATGAGAAGGTTCTTCTTGAACAGATCAAAAGAAACCAGGTTCCAGGGCACATAGGGATTATAACAGACGGTAACAGACGTTTCGCGCATTCCAATGGTCTCTCTACCAACGAAGGACACATCAGGGGTAAGGAAAAGCTGGAGGAGGTGCTTGAATGGTGCATGGAGGCAGGTGTAAGCATACTCACTGTTTACGGATTTTCCACTGAAAACTTCAAGCGAGACCCGGGTGAAGTGGATTTTCTGTT
>JAMCUD010000112.1 GCA_023379355.1 Thermoplasmatota archaeon | reverse complement strand
GACACCAAGACACTAACCGGAATTAAACTATAGGATGTGTAAAAATGATCGCAGCATATGATCCTTGGAACTGGCAAGTATTTCTCTTCGTGGTGCTGGGTATTCTTGCCCTTGCACTGTTTGTGCTTGGAATACTGACATCATACTTTGGTAGCGGAAAGAGCAGGATAGTAGGAGTATCCCTTCTTGTGGTGGGTATTGTAATTGGCCTGATAATATTCCTTGTAACTGATTATTACATGACCAGTGTCGGTCTTCTTAACAATGTGATAGTCGGGGCGTTTTTCTATATCCTCGCAACTGCAATAGGAGCCGCCATTGCCCTTCTGGTTTTCCTCGGGGCAATAATGAAGACGTGAAGACTGCAAAATTATCAATATACTTTTAACATTACCTTTAATGCATGCTTTCTGTTGATAAATTTCTGGTTTCTGCAATTGAAGAAATTAACCGTGAGTTAAAGGGTAAAGGTATCCTTGCTTGCTCTGGAGGGCAGGACAGCACTCTCCTGGCCATAATATCAAACAGGGCGGCAGGAGACAGGATTCTTTCTGTTTTTATTGACACCGGCCTGATCAGAGAAGGTGAAAAGGAAAGAGTCAGGAACCTTTTTGAGAGATATTCACTGAACTACAGAATCCTTGATGCATCAAACGAATTCTTTGAGGCATTGAAGGGCATCACAGATCCTGAGATGAAGAGAAAGATTATCGGTAAAAAATTTATTGAGGTTTTTGAGAGAATAGCTGTTGAATTCGGTTCAGAAACACTTCTGCAGGGCACAATTGCCCCAGACTGGATAGAAAGTGGAGGTTCAAACCGCGACGTTATAAAGAGCCACCATAATGTAGGTGGCCTCCCAGATAAGATGAAGCTGAAGCTGCTTGAACCCCTCCGAGACCTTTACAAGGACGAGATCAGGGAAGTTTCCTCTCACCTCGGTCTGCCCGTCGACATACAACCCTTTCCAGGTCCAGGGCTTGCAGTGAGGATTATTGGAGAGGTTACCAGAGAAAAGGCGGATCTTCTCAGGAAGGTTACTGCAATCGTTGAACGGAAAGTTTCTGAAAAATTCCCACTAAAAGATAGGCCCTGGCAGTATTTTGCTGTTTTACTACCAGTACAGTCCACTGGGATTCATGGAGACAAAAGAACATATGGAAGGACAGTTGCAATAAGGATGATAGACACCAATGATGCAATGAGCGGCACGTTTTCAAGGCCGGACTGGAACTTCCTGGAAGACCTTTCCACAGAGATAACCAATGATGTTGGGGAAATAAACAGGGTAGTATATGACGTAACAAACAAACCGCCTGGAACCATAGAATGGGAGTGATGTGTGAACCTATTTTGATAAATTTAGGCGGTTTTCCTTCTGCAAATTGTTTAATATCTGGTAAAAATACTATTGGCTATGACTAAAGTGGTCAAGGAAATAATGACCGTAAATCCGAAGACCTTTACGGTGCCAAGCGAAGTACGAAGCGTTGTAAAGATGCTTATTCAGAACAACCTTACAGGCCTCCCCATTACTGATCTTTCCGGGAAATACATCGGTATGGTCAGCAGGCGTGACATATTTGAAAACCCTCATGAGTCACAGACAGCCATGGTAATGAGACGCGCAAAGGCTGCAAATATGGATGATCCCATAGAGAGTGCAGCGATGGAACTCAACCGCCAGGGTAGAAGACATCTTGCTGTAGTTGATGAAAACAACATGGTAGTTGGGATCCTGACCCCACAGAATTTTCTCCAGACCATTCGGACGACACACGGAACCAAGAAGGTCAAAGAGCTTGGAGACTTCTCCTCGGTTTGTGTTTACGAGGAGGATCCGGTATCTGTAGTTTCACACATTATGAGAATATCCAGAACCTACGCTGCACCTGTACTGAATCTCTCCGGTGAATTCACAGGGCTTGTCACTGATCGTGATCTGTTTGACAAGATAGATATAGAGCCCCGTATGGAAACATCCGAAACCGGAATGGCAGATGACGAAGACCCATGGTCCTGGGAGGGGATAAGGAACGTGTTTACCTATATTATAGTCAAGAATAATGTCCAGCTCCCCAATTCACCAGTCAAAAACATAATGGTCAGGAATCCTGTATCCACCAATACAAACGACGCCCTTGATATGGTCATAAGGAAGATGGAGAGCGGTAACTACAATCAGCTGCCGGTATTCAGGGGAAGTGATGAACTTGTCGGAATGCTGTTCGATACACAGCTCCTGAAAATACTTTATTGAGGGTTATCATCCTCTTCCAGACCATACATCACTATCAGGATCGGACTCTTAAAGGGAGGATGTTCCTGAATTGTCTGATTTGGATGTCGAAACAACCAAGAGGAGAATTTCACAATGAATAATGAATCAACCGACAGAAATTACGAAAAGGTAGTGGAACTTGCTAAGAGACGAGGCTTTTTCTGGCCAGCATTCAACATTTATGGCGGAGAGTCCGGGTTCTATGATTATGGCCCCCTGGGAGTGCTCATGAGAGATAACCTTTACAGGATCTGGAAAGAGGCTTACCTTCGTGAGGAAGCCATAATGGTTGATACCCCCGTCCTTGTGCCCATGGACGTTTTCAAATCTTCCGGACACGTGGATAAATTCCTGGACATAGCTGCAGAATGCGGGAACTGCCACCTTCGTCAGAAACTGGAGAACTTTCTGAAACCCTCGGGAATTACTGATACCTTCACCAGCAGTGTGGAGGCGGAGGGTTTCCTTTCCACCCATGAAGTAAAGTGTACGAAATGCGGAAGCAGAATACTCAAGGCATTTGATTTCAAGCTTATGTTCAGGCTACCGGATCAGGGAAGCAAGGGTGATCTTTTCCTCAGGCCGGAAACTGCGCAGGGTATTTTTATAGACTTCAAACTTCTGAATGGTTATTTCAGGGGAAAACTTCCCATGGCTGTTGCCCAGCAGGGAAAGGGCTTCAGAAACGAGATATCCCCAAGGCAGACCCTGGTTAGAATGAAGGAATTTAACATGTGCGAGGTCGAGGTTTTCGTCGACCCTGTGAAAAAATACTGGAAGGATGTTCCTGATGGAGACCCCATATTATTCGTTCCCAGGGATGGGGGACAGAAGCATATGTTTGCGTCTGAGGCACTGGAAAAAAATGTGCTTACAAGCAACGGCATGGCCTACTTCATAAACCTCACGCACTCCATTCTCTTGAAGATGGGGATAGCACCTGATAAGATCAGATTCAGGCAACATCATAGTGATGAACTCGCTCACTATTCTGCAGATTCATGGGATGCAGAAGCCCTCGTTGACGGTGATTGGCTTGAAATAACAGGAATAGCTGACAGGAACGACCTTAAGAATCACGAAAGTGCAACGGGAGAAAAGATGGCAGTCTCCACTGATGATGGCCTGATCATCCCCTCAGTTATAGAGCCAGCTTCAGGTCTTGACCGAATTTTTCTTTCCGTCCTGATGCATTCATTGAAAACAAGGGACAATGGATTCAACCTTCTCTCCCTGCATCCGGAGGTTGCGCCCTATCATGCTGCGGTGTTCCCTCTGGTGAAGAAGGATGGTCTGGACAAAGTTGCGAAGGACCTTTTTAATGAACTGAGGAAGACAGACCCCTATATACTTCTTGACGAGTCCGGATCCATTGGAAAGAGATACGCAAGGCAGGACGAGATAGGAACGCCCTACTGTATCACCGTTGACAGGGAAACAATTGAAAACGGCACGGTAACCGTAAGGGAACGTGATTCTGCCAACCAGATCAGGATCGCAAAGGACCTGTTGATAGAGAAGGGACTAATTGGAAATGAACTCCTTCTCCCTTCAAAATTTTCCAGCCATGGGGAATGAGATACCCCGGGCATAAACGCCCCTGCTGCTATTGTTCCTCACTAATTAAAAGACGATTGATGATTTAAGATGAAGTACAGGATTTGATCAGCCATCAAGCTTTTCAATCCTTATAACACCTGTTGGGCAGGATACTTGTGCCTCTCTGTTGCATTCATAATCCTCCTCCCCAATTGTTCCTTTCACAAAAGAAGCCTTACCATCGTCGTCCATACGCCAATTACTGCATAGAGCAGAGCATATTGCATCACTGATGCAATTTTCCCTGTCAATGCTTACCCGGTATTTTGCCATTTACTTATCACCATATTTTCTGATCATTTTATGAAGTGCGTTAAGGGATAGGAGAGCACATTTTTCCCTGCTTGGACCAAGGTCCAGGTCAATCCTTGAAAGTATAGTTTCGGGTTCTATCTTCATAGCATCATCAAGCGCCATTCCCTTTACCATCTCAGTGAGCATTGAAGCCGAACCCTGGCTGACAGAACAACCTCGCCCGATAAACCTTATATCCTTAATCTTCCCGTCTGAAACGCTGAACGAGAACTGCACAGCATCGCCGCATACAGGATTGTACTCCACAATTTCACCTGAAGGATTCTCAATTTTCCCATAATTTCTGGGGGATCTGTAATGATCCAGAAGTATCTCCATCTGTATGTCCTTTTCACTCATCTGTATACCTCCCTGATGTTCTTAAGGACTTCAAACATCCTTTCCACATCCTCTTCTGAGTTATAAATGTAATAAGAGGCACGTGAGGTAGCCACAAC
>JAMCUD010000111.1 GCA_023379355.1 Thermoplasmatota archaeon | reverse complement strand
AAGTGAAATACAGGGGGGACGATTGTAAACATAGTGATGCTTGCACTTACACTGGCTTCAACAATATATGTTGGATCGGTTTATTCAGCAGCATTTGTCCCCCCTTCCCCAAATGCCGAATACATCCGCCTTTTATACGGGCTTGTGTTTTTCTCACTCCCGTTGATGGGAATTCTGGGAATTCATGAATTGGGTCATTTCATTGTTGCAAAAAGGCATCATGTAAAGGCCTCCCTCCCATTCTTCATACCTTTTCCCATAGGTCTCGGAACATTCGGAGCGTTTATATCACTCAGGGACCCCATACCCAACAGGAGGGCCATGACTGAAATAGGTGCAGCAGGCCCAGTATTCGGTTTCCTCACTGCCCTTCCATTACTCTTCGTTGCATCCTATGTGCAGACGCTTTTTCATCCTGTAGCCAAGGCAGCTATTCTTTTCAAGATCAGATATCCCCTCATATACAATCTCTTCAGGCTTGTCCCCACATCGTCGCATCCTGTTTTTCCAATGGTATTTGCAGTCTGGGTGGGAATGTTTGCTACTGCGATGAATCTCCTGCCTGTTGGGCAGCTTGACGGCGGGCATGTTCTGAGAGGAGTCATGGGTAGGAGTGCAACATATGTGGATTATGCATTCATTGCCCTTCTTTTTGGACTTGGTTTTCTCTATACCGGATGGTGGCTCCTTGCCATATTTGTCCTTATAATCGGTGTCTCACACCCACCTGCACTTGATGACTATTCCAAGCTGAGACACAGAGACATTCTCATTGGGATATTTGCACTTGCAATGTTTGTGTTGACCTTTACCCCAATACCTCTGGTGTGATACTAACCACAATATGCAAAATAATAATAGGGAGCTTTTTCTAATTGATTCCGGAGTAGAGAGATGGATGACACATACGGACAGTTTCTGCACTACCTGAAGGTAAACGGCAATAAAATAAGGTCTTCCTTGATCCTTGACGGTAGCAGCGATCTCAGAAAAAGACTGGAACCCATGTTCCATGAAATGTTCCATGAACCGCCAGCGTATGATCCAAGACCATTGAAAGTGGCAGCAACCGACAGCAGTGAATTTATCAGGGAACTTTATAACGGCAAGAAACTCATACTGATCAGGAGCTTCACAAAAATCGGAAACCGGGTGTGGAATCACTTTATCTCAGAGGTCATTGACGTGGATAGGGAAGTTCTGCGAAACTTCACAATATTGCTCATGGAACATTCAGAGCACCTGTCAACGCTGAAGATGTTGGATGAGGATAACCCTGATTACATACTTCTTGATGGTTCCCTGGTTGGGAGAATGAGGCACAGGAACCAGAGAATCGGAGCCGAAAGTTATGAGGATTTCATGAAAGAGTATTTCAGTACGCTTTCAAAACTTGTGGATTCATGCATAGGTAAAAACATTCCACTGATTTTTGTTGCTAAGAGTTCTGAATCCAGAATACTCAGGGATTTTATCGTTAAGAAGGCTTTCCCAGGGAGCGATGGAAACCAGTTCAGGACACTGACAGATCATGTGATTGTCAGATCCCTCTCAAAGGGCGTAGGTTTTACTTCACCCATTAAAATAAGCATACCCTATTCTCAATCAAAGTCAGAACGGGAGTTGGGAATTGCGACCTTCCATATCATGCCTCATCTTATGGATGTACCCATGAAAATCGACATTGTTTCGGCTGATCTCCAGAATGATCTGCAGAAGGAACCTGATACAGTAGATCTCCCATGTGATCTTTTAGGATTCCTATTCTGGGGTTATACAGGGCTGAAGATTCACAACATCTGGCTTGCAGAGGTGGACAGAATTGTTAAATTCAACAACAGGGAAATTGAGGACCTTTATATGAAAACATTCGAAAGGGAGATCGGTATAGAGTTCTATGAGACCAGGGGTGAGAGACGTGCAAGAATCAGGATCTGAACTCGGTTATACAGTGGGTGAAAACAGTTCAGAATATTTCCAGTTTGTTCTGAAACCTGGATGCACCATTAGGCGGTGGGAGTATGTTGAGATAAGTTATCCAGATCACTCAATTGTTGGAAGGGTTGAACGCATAACCTCCAGGAGCGATCTGCTCAAGGATAACCTTGGCTATGAAGGCGTTGAACGCTATGTAAAAAACCACATAAACGAGATAGTGGACATATGCACCGGTTCAACTCTGGGTACTGTGGAGAATGGGAATATCACAAGATCCAGGTATCTCATCAGGCCCGGCACATCGGTGAAGAGAGCTGGTGTTGAAATATTGAGTGGAATATTCAATCCTCCCCAGGAGAGTGCGCTTAATATAGGCACTCTAGTGGATAGAGATGATGTTCCCGTATCGGTGAATGTGAACGGATTGCGAAGACACCTGGCCATTGTTGCCCAGACAGGGGCCGGGAAAAGCCACTCAGCAGGTGTCATAATGGAGGAGCTCATTAAGAAGGGTGCTTCTGTCATAGTCCTTGATCCTCATGCGGACTATGTTCTAATGAGGCAGGGAGAAGCTGGTAGAACGTACTCGCCGTTCATAAAGATCTTCAGGACACCACTGAGTACTGGTAGATATTCCCGGGACAATGTTGGAATTGTTGAGGATTTTACTCTCAGATTCTCCGATCTGGAACCTGATGAAATCTCTGACATAATGGGCATAAAGGAGAACTGGACAAACCTCAGGAAAATAGTTGAGGACATGCATTCATCTATGAAGGGGATGAAAGACCTTGAAGATTTCATGATGTCCACGGAAAAGATATCTCCTGAAGACAGGAAAAAGATTTCAGCCAGGATAAGATTCATCAGGAAGATAAAGAGCATATTTTCCACACGAACCACAGGGCTGAATGATTATGTTTCACCGGGACAGCTTTCCATAATGGATCTTTCCGGAATGGATCAGTTTCTTGCCAACTACTTTTCATACAGGGTCATAAATGAGATAATGGAAGCAAAGATCTCCTATGACTACGAATATCCTGTTTTCATCTTCATTGAGGAGGCACACAACTTCATTCCCCCAGGATCGAACACAAATATATCGCAGATCATAAAGAGGATTGCGGCAGAGGGAAGAAAATTTGGAGTATTCCTGGTTGTGATAACACAGAGACCGGGAAAGATTGATCAGGATGTTCTGAGCCAGTGCAATTCACAGATAATTCTGAGGGTTACAAATCCTCTGGACAAAAAAGCCCTTATGGATTCAGCAGAGAGCATAAGCGATGCAATAATAGAAGACCTTTCATCCCTTGAAACGGGAGAGGCAATACTTGTGGGAGAATTTGTCCGGATCCCGATAATTGCAAGGATAAGGGAAAGGGAGACAAAGGAGGGGGGAGGAGATGTTGATATTGCATCACTGCTCAGCAGGGCAAGAGACGAGAGGGACAGAAAGAACAGCATAGAGGCTGACAGAGAACGTGTGAAAAACATTTTTGGTGGATGATATGGTAAGGTTCATGCATTTTTCAGATACCCATATAGGGAACAGACAGTACAACATGCAGGAGAGAGAACAGGATTTCATGGATTCATTTTCGGAAGCTGTTTCAATAGGTCTCAATGAGAAAGTGGATTTCTTCGTCCATTCAGGTGATCTTTATGATGTCTGGAATCCAAGCAACAGGTCGCTCACCTTCCTGAGGGATTCAATGTTAGAACTCAAGGAGAGAGGCATCAAGGTCTACATGGTGCTTGGTGATCATGACCGGCCCAAAAGGGTGGATTACCCCGCTGCTGAAATATTTGATTTCCTTGGAATAACTGTGCTGGGAAAGGATGGATTTCAGGGCATGGATCTTGAAATAAACGGTGAACCACTCTTCCTGGGTGGTGTTTCAAACATGAAAGGCATCAGGAGAGACATGTTGCCCGATGAGTATAAGAAAGCCTCCTCCGCAGCAGAGGGAAAGAAGAATTCAGTATTGATATCCCACCAGGGAGTAACTGGATTTGGGCTTAAAGACGAGGCCTGTGAAATAAGGAAGGAGGAGATACCTGGCAATTTCTCCTATCTCGCATTCGGCCACATACATGAGAGTGGAACTTCAACCGTGGGAGAATCGCTTTTTTCATATGCCGGTTCTTCAGAGATCTGCAGTACAAACGAGATACCGTCTTTCCTGAAAAATGGCAAGAGCGTAAATCTGGTTGAGATCAGCGGAGGAGAAGCAAAACTGGACAGAATACCCCTGAATTCTGTGAGGCTACAGGCTTCCATAAAGGCTGATGGTTCTGACTACATGGATAAAATATACAGATTTCTAGAAGATGTTCGGAACAGAATAGAGAACAAGAGACCCATAATCACTGTTGAGATATCAGGAGATGTGGATCGTGCCCGTGTGAAGTCGGATCTGGATTCACTTTCTGACAGGGCAATAATGAGAAGACCTGTCTTCCAGTCAATGGAGATACATATGGAAAGGAGACCGGATCTCACAATGATTGATGACTATTTCAAGGCTTATTTCAAGGACGATGAAATGGCTTTGCTTGCAAAAAAGATTTTCGAAAGCACCCAATCAGAGGACAGGGATCAGGCAATCAAACAGATACGTGAACTGTTCGGTATCGGTGATGCAAGGTGAGAATCGACAGGATTGTCCTGAATAATTTCATATCGCACCAGTCAACGGATACCCCCTTCTTTGACGGAATAACAATGATAATAGGACACAACGGTGCCGGAAAATCAAGCATAATTGACGCAATCGTCTTTGCGCTTTTTGGCCCGAAAGGTGAGTATGTCAGAGGAAAAAAGGCTGAGGACCTCATAAAAAAGGGTAAAATGTTTGCTTCTGTGGAACTCCATTTCAGCGTGGGTGAGGACAGGTACACCGTATTCAGGAGAGTTTCCATGAAGAAGACTGATAATGCTGCCTATCTGGAAATGAACGGAAAACGTATTATTGATACCATAACAGGAGTGGACCAGGAGATTGAGACCATACTTGGAGTGGGCAAGGAAATCTTCATGAACTCAGTCTTCGTGAAACAGGGGGAGATGGATTCCCTCATTGACGAAGATCCTGCCAAGAGAAAGGAACTTTTCAGCAAACTCATAGGAATCGACAGGCTCACAAGGAGCTCCAGGACCGTGGGGGAACTTGTGAAGGAACTGGAAAATGAAAAGGCAGTTCTGAATGAATCGGTTAAGAATATGGAACCCATCAGGGAATCCCTGAAAGAAATGACCGAACAAAAACATGGTCTATCTGAAAGCCTTGCCAAGGTGACAGGAGATCTTGTTGAAGCCAGGAAGGTACTGTCCGGGATCGATACCAGGAAAACGGAAATATTGGGAAAGCAGTCAGAACTGAATTCAGCCAGGGCAGAACTGGATAAGATCAATTCTGAAATTAAAGCAAATGAAGACCGGCTGAAGAACACCAGAACTGAAATATCCAGACTTGAGGATCTGCTGAAAAGCCAGGAAACCCTTGCGAAAGATCCCCTTTACGTGAACAGGGAATATGTGTCCAGTTATCTCCTGATTCAGAGTAAACTGCAGGCTATCAAAAGGGAGCTTGAAAAGGCAAGGAAGGATAAACAGCAGTTGCAGGAAATTCAGAAAAAAATATCAGACCTTAAGAAAGATCATGACGCATTTCTGCGAATCACTTCAGAAATAGAAAGCATCAGACCTGAAGTCCAGAAAAGAGAGGAGATAAAAAACGATTTCCTTCATTATTCAAGACAGCTGGAAGAGGCGAAGAAGGAACTTGAGACCCAGACCCTTAAGAGGGATGAATTGAGAAAAAGTCTGGTTGGAATCATTAAAGATCCGGAAAACCTGAAAGACCCCTCCATGATTGTTGAACTCAGAAACAGTGCTACCAGACATGTTTTTGAAAAGAAATCTACCATTGAACGATACCCTGGCGAGATTGGAAGAACTTCAAAATAACAGGACTATGATTGAGGGGAAAAGCGTATGCCCTGTTTGCAACTCTGAACTTGATGAGGAACATTATAATAGGTTGAAGGGCGAATACCAGCAGAAGGATGCGGAATACCGTTTGACCATTGAGAATTCAGAGAAAAGGTTGAAAATACTGAATTTAGAACTGGCTGAACTTAAAAAATATGAGGCAGCAGTCAGATCCAGAAAACTGGACGATTTTGCAGCATTACTTTCTGGGATGGAGAAAAACAGTGAGAATGTAAAGAACCTTGAGATGAGGATAAAACTTATTTCCGGAGATTATGGGGAATACCTGAGATTGAAAGCCCAACTGGATGCCGCCACCCTTGATCTGAAAAAATTAGCTGCTTCAGAACAGA
>JAMCUD010000110.1 GCA_023379355.1 Thermoplasmatota archaeon | reverse complement strand
ATAGAGGGGATAGAATTTGACCCATACCATAAGGAGGGAGGAAGTCCTCTCTCCGGAAATTTTTTCAAAATTGAGAAATAAGGATCTTCAGGAAATCATACGGATCAAGAAATCAAGAAGACTGAGCACCAGGACATTCAGTTTCCTTTTTGAGAACAGAGAAACAGTACTGAACCAGATAAATGAGATGGTCATGATAGAAAACGTCCACGATGAAGGGGAGATAGGGAGACTGATCGAAGTCTACAGTGATCTGCTCCCGCAGAATGATACGCTTAGTGTTTCCATGTTCATTGAAATCTCTGATGAACACACTCTGGTGAGAGAACTTCCAAGGCTGTCCGGAGTTGAGAAGGAGGTTTACATAACGTTCGACGGCTCAGAAGTGCGCGCTGATCCAGAAGATGGAAGATCCACCGACGTTCTTGAGTCCACACTGCAGTATCTGAAGTTCAGGTTTTCAAAAGAGAATATTGGGAAATTCCAGAATTCAAGTTATGTATATGTTGAAACCCGGAAGGAAGGTTACAGGGAATCTGCCAGAATAGAAGGGAGTCTGCTGAAATCACTGAAAAGCGAACTTATTCCGAATTAAAAGAGGTTCACTACTTTTTTATTGCCAGGGTCAATAACTGTCCATGGCCATGATACATTTAACAGAGGATGAGGAGACAGTTCTTGGATACGTGCGAAACTTTGCCCAGAATGAAGTTAAGCCCCTGGCGAAAGAGATAGATCGCAATAAGGAGGTTCCTGAGAAGATCATACAGAGGATGAGAGATCTTGGTCTGTTCTCAGCAAGTCTCCCGAAAGAATATGGGGGAGCGGGTCTGTCATTCTGTTTCCTCACAAGGCTGATTGAGGAACTTTCAGCCGCCTGCCCCAGCACGGCACTGGTACTGGATGGGGCGCTGACGCTTTTCGCGGATCCCATCATGATGTTCGGCAGTGAAGATCTTAAGAGGAGATACCTCCCGAGAGTTGCAAGGGGTGAGATAGGTGGCCTTGCTCTTACGGAAGCCGGAGCAGGAAGCGACGCAGCATCCATAAAAACAACTGCCGTTAGGGATGGAAAGCATTATGTCCTGAATGGCAGCAAGATATTCATCTCCAACGGAAGACTCGCAAAATTCTTTGTCGTTGACGCCGTTACAGATCCAACTGCAGGACACCGTGGGATAACCGCATTCGTTGTTGACGCAGATTCTCCAGGGTTCAAGATAAGCCGTGATATTGATAAAATGGGGATCCGCGGAAGCAGCACGGTCGAATTACTTTTTGACGGTGTCAAGGTGCCCGAGGAAAATCTCTTGGGGAAGGAGAACCATGGATTCAGAGTCGTAATGGAGACACTGGACTCAGGGAGAATAGGAATAGCCGCACAGGCACTGGGCATAGCCCAGTGCGCCCTGGACGAAGCACTTGAATATACCAAGCAGAGAAAGCAGTTTAACCAGAGGATCTCTGACTTTCAGGGAATACAGTTTATGCTTGCGGATATGGCTACGAGCCTTGAAGCCGCCAGGCTGCTGACCTACCGTGCTGCCGAAATGTGGGATAGCCATGAGGATTCAGTTAAGGCTTCTTCCATGGCCAAACTTTTTGCCTCTGATATTGCTATGGAGATCACAACTAACGCGCTTCAGCTTTTTGGCGGATATGGGTATACAACTGACATGGATGCTGAGAGGCACTTCAGGGATGCTAAGATAACTCAGATATACGAAGGCACAAACCAGATACAGAGAGTGATCATTGCAAGGGAGTTGTTGAAAAAATAAGGTTCAGAATAGGTTGTTCTGGATGGTCCTACGATGACTGGATTGGTAAGTTTTACCCGCCAGGTACAAAAAACAAGTTGAAATTCTATTCGTCGGTTTTCGATACGGTGGAAATTAACTCCTCATTCTATTCAGATATCCCGAGGAAAGTCGTTTCCTCATGGATTGGAGAATATGAGGGAAAAGATTTTCTCTTTTCTTTGAAGGCCCCAAGGTCCATAACGCATCAGTATCTGAAGACGGGTTACGATCAGGTGCTTCCATTAATGGATAAATTCCTTGAGGATCTCGTCTGGCCATTGAAAGATAGCCAGATTCTAGGAAGAGTTCTCTTCCAGCTTCCACCTTTTTATGGCCCGAATGAATTGGATGTTCTTCTGGATGTATTGAAGGATTCAGACATGAGGGGCGCTGAGCCACGCATTGAAGTCAGATCTGATTCAATGATTGTCTCAGATCAAGTATTCGGGAAGATAGAGAAAGCAGGGTACCATGGAGTAATTCAGGACAGTCCGGACATTTCATTGGAAACATCTGCAGGTGCCGTTAGGTATACTGATTATGTAAGGCTGCACGGAAGAAACATTGAGTTATGGGGTGTTCCGGGGAGCGGTCTGGGAAGGTACAGTTACGCCTATTCTGATACGGAAATCTCCAATATATATAGAATTTTGAATAGTTTGCAGAAAGTCGGAGATGATATATTCATCTATTTTAACAATCATCCAGGCGGGAATGCCACAATGAACGCAATGACCATGCAGGTTATGACAGGATCAGGGAACAGGGTAAAGTTATTCTGAGGAGTAAGTATATACAGTGGCCAAATTATTCAAGAAGGAGATTTAAGATGTCCGGTCCCGCTATTGTTGCAAATTTGAAGATAAAATTCATCTACAGAGGAATGGAGCTTTCAGGGATCATTATAAGCAAGGAGGAAAAGCTTGTAAACATCAAGCTCTCAAATGGTTATAACATATCGGTCCCCGAAGAGGAAATCTCCATACTTGAATCGGAAGCAATTCCAGTCGATTCCCCGATTCAGGAACCTGTAAGGCAGGATGGAGCAGTGGTGGACATTATAGCCACTGGAGGAACAATTGCGAGCAGGGTTGATTACCGGACTGGTGCAGTAACTCCCGTTACAGACTCGCACATAATCGGGGATAACATTCCAAACCTGGTCAATTTTCCCCACAACGTGATGGCAATTGACCCTATGCTTAGCGAAAATATGACCCCTGAAGTTTGGTTAAAAATAGCAAAGCTGGTAAACGAATCCCAGAAAGGTGGCAGATCTGCCATTCTTCTTCACGGAACAGATACAATGGCCTATACAGCATCTGCTCTTTCCTTCATGTTTGATGGAATGAGGAGGCCAATTATTCTTGTAGGATCGCAGAGAAGCTCGGACAGACCAAGCACAGACGCATTTTCAAACCTCGAAGGAGCTTTGGAATTCAGCGGAACTGACATTGGAGAAGTTGGGATAGCAATGCATAAGGGTCTCTCAGACCATGAAATATCCCTGATAAGAGGGGTGAGGGCAAGAAAGATGCATTCGTCCAGGAGAGATGCTTTCAGACCCATGGGAGAAGAACCAATGGCTTCATTCGGGCATAATAAGGTCACAGTCAATCCATCGGTCTCTCTCACCAGGGAAAAATATACATTCAAACCTAAGCTTGAAAGAAGAGTCTCACTGGTATATTTTCACCCCTACATGAATGAAACTGATTTCTATCAACTCTGCAATGGTAAAAAGGCCGTTGTGATCGCAGGAACTGGCTTGGGACATATTGGTTCGCGCCTTTTCGATTCTATTAAACAGCTAAGGGATAACGGGGTTTTCATTGGAATGGTTACCCAGTGTATGAATGGAAAAGTTGACCTGAATGTGTATTCGACCGGCAGAGAACTCCTTAAACTAGGGGTAATCCCGCTCTCAAACATGCTTCCGGAAACTGCCCTTGTTAAATTTTCCCATGTTCTGGCAAATTATCCACAGGAGGAAGTTGAAGGAGTCATGACCAGAAATCTCAGGGGAGAAATGGTGGAAAGAGAGGCGATTGCATGACAGATGGTCCAATTAAAATAGGGCTTGAAATACACATCCAACTTTCAGGAAATAAACTGTTCTGCAGATGTTCCACAGAAGGTAAAATGCAAAATAAAGGGCAGTTCGATCGTGTTATGGGAAGCGTTTCTGGGGAGCTGGGACAGACTGATCCAGCAGTTCTCTATGAGAAAAAACGTGCCAGATCCTTCAGGTATATACCAAGTGACAACAGTTGCCTGGTGGAGGCCGACGAAGAGCCACCTTTACCTGTCAACACAGAGGCCCTTAAGAGGGCACTGGCTACTTCATTGTACCTGAAGAGTACTGTTCCCGATAGGATTGAGTTCATGCGGAAGATCGTTGTAGATGGTTCCAACACGTCAGGCTTTCAACGCACTGCAATAGTGTCTCTGGGGGGGAAGGTTGATACCCCGGAAGGGGTGGTAAGGGTCTCTTCCATCTGCCTTGAGGAAGACTCGTGCAGAAAGGTAGAACAGCAAGGGGCGGACGTTGTTTACTCTCTCGATAGGCTGGGTATTCCGCTTATGGAAATATCAACAGAGCCTGACATTAGATCCCCGGAGCACGCCAGAGAGGTTGCTGAACTAATTGCTGAACCGCTGATCTCGTCTGGTTGGGTTAGGAAGGGAGCAGATGAGATCCGGCAGGATGTAAATTTCTCCATGGGATTTGGCAGGGTTGAGATTAAGGGCGTACAGAAACTATCCGAAATAGAGGATTCCATAAGATATGAAATGGAACGTCAAAGATGCCTTGAGAGACTTTCGCTTAAGCTAAGGAATATTGCGAACTACGAGGTTTCCCTCATAAACTCCGGTTCGATATTCAAGGACACTTCATCGGGTATATTGAAGAAGTCTATTTCCCATGGGATGACAGTATTCATTGGAAAACTGGCCGGCTATTCGGGGCTATTGAAAAATGGAGAAAACCGTTTGGGCAAGGAACTTTCCGATGTTGTTAAGGCTTTTGGCGGTGGAGGTCTGATGCATTCCGATGAACTGCCTGCATTTGGGATCAGCAGAGAGATTGACTTCATAAAGGACAAACTTGGCTGCCGTAATGGTGATGCCTTCGTCATTGTTACTTCTCCCATTGGTAAAATTCAGTTGATCGAGAATGAAATGAGTGAAAGGATAAGGAAAATTTCAAGGATGGAACTCTCTGAGACCCGATATATGAATTCTGACGGCACCACATCGTTTCTCAGGCCGCTGCCTGGAGGTTCTAGAATGTATCCTGAAACTGATATACCAATCATCGTTGTCTCCAGGATTCTGGATGAAGCATCAAGAATCGTCCCATTAAGTGTGAAAGAGAACGCAGAAAAGCTGGTTTCGGATTATGGTATTTCTGCGCAGGATGCAGACACCATAATCAGAAGAGGCTACCTATCTTATTTTGTCTCAATCGCAGATAGTATAGGAAACTCTTCACTTGCTGTATTTGCCCTTTTGCATATGCCTCATGCAGCCTCAAAGAATGGAACAGAGATGTTCAACCCTGGGGGGGTTTCCCAGCTTCTGTCGGAACTCAGGGAAAATGTAAAAGATAGAGAAACTCTGGAGATCGCAATATCAGCATATTTTGAAAAAAACCTTTCCACAAATGAGATACGTAAACTGATTGAAGGCAGAAGACTAAAATGGGATGAACTGAAGAGGATAATAGAAGACCTCATAATGACAGGTGACGTGTCCGAGAAAAACCTGATACCAAGGATAAGAACAGTGACCTCCAAGATTTTCAGTCCCAGGGATGCCATTGACATATATAGAAAGAAAATGGAAAAGGAATTATAGCTGACTCTTTTTTCAGGGTTATTTTAAATGCACAATTTTAAGCAGTCCTATAATTCTTAAATAGATTCGTGCGATTAAGGGTTGATGTTGGATGGATACATCCCTCTGCTTATTGTCCTTGTCCTGGTTATGTTAGGATTGATAGGGATTTACTTTGTGCTGCCGACGATCGGCGCAAACAGATTCAAGAAAACTCAGAAAATCTCACTTAAGCCAGATGTCATAATAGAAAACGCCGCCTTCGAGCTTGGCCCTCCGGTTAAAGAGGGTCACTACCTTGAGCCATATGAAAGCGGAGAAGTAGCCAAGGGGGATTTCCGGGCGCATATCAATGTTCAGTATTACGTGGTCATACTTCTCTTCATTGTTTTCGACGTTGATATGGTTCTCCTGTTTCCCTGGGCATTTGACTTTATGAAACTAGGGATAATACCTTTCCTGGAAACAATTGCGTTCCTTCTGATGCCTCTTTTCATTGTTGCATATGCGTTTAAGGAAGGTTACATGAGGTGGCTTAAATGAAGACTGGAGATGGTGGGGTTCTAACAACAACACTGGATAAAGCCCTGGAATGGGGCAGGAGCAATTCCCTGTGGCCCTTGACCTTCGGCTTAGCGTGCTGTGCAATTGAAATGATGGCTATTCAGGCCTCTGACTTGGATATTGCAAGATTTGGAAGCGAAGTATTCAGAAATTCTCCAAGACAGTCGGATTTGATGATTGTTGCGGGAACCGTGACAAAAAAGATGGCCCCAAGAGTCAGGAGACTGTACGAGGAGATGCCATATCCAAAGTATGTTATTGCAATGGGGGTCTGTGTGATTCAGGGAGGACCGTATAACCAGGGATATTCTGTAGTTCTCGGAGTTGACAGGGTTGTGCCAGTAGACGTTTATGTTCCGGGTTGTCCTCCAACACCAGAAGCGCTTACTTACGGGATAATGCTTCTGCAGAAGAAAATTAGGAATGAGACTGAAAGGTGAAAGTGGTGGTGGAAATCTTGGAGGAGACCGTAGGGAAGGATGGAAGAAAAACACTGAAGGTGGCCAAGGAGAATCTGGTTTCACTGCTGTCAGATCTTAAATCTCAGGGATTCACGCATTTATCCCTGATTACCGGCGTTGACAGAAAATCCAGGCTAGAGGTGGTCTATCATCTCCACAACATCCAGAAGAATGAATATGTTATAGTGAAAACTGAGACGGATGACGAGAGGGTTCCTAGCGTAACATCACTATTCAGAAGTGCTGACTGGGACGAAAGGGAGCAATACGACATGATGGGTATTGTCTTTGAGGGACACCCGAACCTGAAGAGACTGTTTTTACCGGAGTCATGGGTGGGTCACCCATTGCGTAAGAATTACGATCTTTCCAAGGTACAATACATTAACATGGATGAAAACGGGGACGACTACGCGACCTTTGATCCAGGGGATGGCTGGTAATCATGATTGAGGGCGGGCAGAAAAACTCTGAAGAATGGACTGAGCTTAACATGGGACCGCAGCATCCATCAACTCATGGTGTTCTGCGTCTCAAGGTCAAGCTTGATGGAGAAACAGTTAAAGAGGTTGAGCCCATCATAGGGTATCTTCACAGGAACGCAGAAAAAATCTGCGAACTTGATTATTACTGTGATTCCCTCATTTATTTTGACAGGATGGATTATGTTGCCGCAATGAATATGGAAGTAGGATATCTGGAGGCAGCTGAGAAACTACTTGGAATTCCTCCACCAGAACGGGCCCAATGGATCAGAGTCATAATGGCAGAGCTGAGTCGGATAGCTTCTCACCTTGTCTGGGCCGGCGCTCAGCCTTAGGATCTTGGAATGCTTTCTCCGTTCTTTTACTGTTTTATTCAGAGGGAAAAAATTCTGAGAATATTCACGGAAACCTGCGGATCAAGGCAGGAAACCAATTATATGAGTATTGGGGGAGTTTACCAGGACATAAATGAAAACATTTTATATATGATCGATGAGTTCACGAGGGAATTTCCGGATAAACTTGAGGAGATCTTCAACGCTTTTGTAAAGAATGATATTTTTATTTCAAGAAACAAGGGAATAGGGATTCTCGAGCCGGAGGTAGCGCTTGACTATGGGGTAACAGGCCCAATGCTGAGGGCGTCAGGCGTCGAGTATGATGTAAGAAAAGCTGAACCTTATCTGGTATATGACAAACTGAATTTCGACATTCCCGTCTCGTATAAAAAAGACAATCTTGCAAGATTCCTTGTAAGGTTTGAGGAGATGAGGCAATCCATAAGGATACTGAGGCAGGCAATCAAAAAGGTCCCTGAAGGTCCTTTCTTCAACCCCAAGGCGAAAAAGTCCATGATGATAAGGCTGAGGGGCGATGGGGAGGTTTATGCCAGGACAGAATCATCCAAGGGAGAGTTTGGGGTTTATCTTGTGGGAGATGGCGGTGTGAAACCATACAGATGCAGGGTGAGAAGCCCCTCCCTGAAGAATCTTTCAGTGCTGAGATACCTTGGAAAGGATGTTCTTATTGCAGACATGGTTGCCATTTCAGGTACAATCGATCTGGTCTTCGGTGAGGTGGACAGATAGATGGACGTCCTGACCAGGCTGGCTAATTTCTTTGCACCGCTTACCCATTATGTTGCCTACATTCTGGCGTACCTTTTCGAATCTATCTTTCTGCTGATATTTGTAACCATAGTTCTTGTCTTCATGATCTATCTTTTTAGAAAGTATATGGCAAGGGTCCAGCTTCGTATTGGTCCGAACAGGGTAGGAAAATTCGGTTTGCTTCAGCTAATGGCTGATGGACTGAAGCTTGTCGGGAAAGAAAGTCTTCTCCCTAAGGGAAGGGATGATTTACCCTTCAGGATGGCGCCTTTGATAGTATTCATTGGTCTTGTAATGGGGTTTGCCCTTCTTCCCTACGGTGACTTTTTCTGGATAGGCTCACTCACAATAGCCCATTCAAACGTCAGTGTTATACTCCTTTTTGCGGCAATCGCCATAATGCCAATCGGAGAAGTGCTGGCAGGAATAGGTTCAAGGAACAAGTATGCAATCCTTGGTGCACTCCGGGGAGTTGCAAAGGATGTTTCATTTGAGGTTCCGATGATGATCTCTGTAATAGCCCTTGTAATGATGGCGTCTGCCAGGACAAGCCAGCCCCTGAATCTTAGCGATCTGGTTACTGCTCAGATAATCCCATACGGAATCCCTGAGGTAATAGGACTTTTCGTGTTCTTTATATCAATGATTGCAAGAGCCTCGTACTCACCATTCGATATGGGGGAGAGCGACAGTGAGCTCGTTTCCGGACACTCCACAGAATACAGTGGAATGAGATTCGGAATGTTCTATATGGGCTTATTCGGAAGCATTTTCCTGAGCTCAATGATCCTGTCTCTTCTATACTTGGGGGGCTTCAACGGTCCTTTCTCCGAAGGCGTTGGCTTCATATATCTCCTTATAAAGACAGTTATACTCGTACTGGTTGCCTTTACTGTATGGCTTTCTGTACCAAGGATTAGAATTGACAAATTTGTAAACATGGGGTGGAAGTATCTTCTTCCAATTTCCATACTGAATCTCATAATAGCTGGGATAATTACTCTCGGGGTGGGACTGTGATAGAAGTAAAGGAACCTAAGAAAGAGCTACCCGTGATTGGGACATTGAAAGCCATGTGGACGGTGGGCAAGCATGTGTTTCAGAAACCGGTTACTACCCAGTATCCAGAGGAGAAGAAACCTCCTGCGGACAGGTTCAGGTTCAGGATTTTCCTGAGCATGGATGATTGCGTTGGCTGCACACTATGCGAACAGGTATGCCCTAATTTGAGCATTCACATGAACAAGGTTGAGCGCGAAAATCCTCGAAATAAGCGAAAGATCTATCCGGATGTAAATTTTGGAACGTGTACTGTATGCAGAAATTGTGAAGAGATATGCCCTACCGATGCAATTTATCTGACGCACGTTTTTGAAACCTCAAGAACCAGGAATAGTTTCACCTATTCCCCCGATGAACTTTCACTTTCAGAGGATGAGGTGATCAAGTGATATTCACCATAATTTTCATCATTTTCGCCATTATACTTATTCCCCTTTCTCTGAAAACTGTTTCTGATAAAAATCTCACTCACAGTGCCGTCTACCTGATGGCGTTTCTATTTGTCCTTTCTGCCCTTTTCATATTTCTTGGAGGAAGTATAGTGGGGGCCATTGAGATGCTTGTGTTCATAGGTGCTGTCGTGACCCTGATAGTATTCAGCCTCATGCTTACGGGAGGTAAGGAAATTGAATAAGGGATTGGCCGCAGTAGCATCAGTACTCTTCCTGATAGTGTTTGGCATAGAGGTGCTTGGAATACCTGGGGCCTTTACTCCAACTTCTCAGAACATTTCACTGATTGGAAAGGAACTTTTCAGCAGTTATGTTGTCCCCTTTGAGCTTCTTTCACTTATTCTGGTGGGGGCCATAGCCGGTATGTTCTATATCTCATGGAGGGATGACTGATGGATATATTCCTCGTTAGTTTCCTCTCTCTAATACTCTTCGTGGTTGGCCTCTATGGTGTGATGACCTCAAACATCGGGATCAAAATGCTTATCTCCATTGAAATTCTGATCAACTCTGCAATTCTCAATCTCGTTGCAGTTGCAGTTTACTACGGTTCTGTCTCTCCCATAATTATGGCACTCTTCGGTATAGCTATTGGCGCGGTTGAATCAGTGATAGGGCTGAGCCTTCTTACAGCCACATACAGGAAGGTTGGAAAGGTTGTACTCTCCCTTCTCAAGGAGATTAGGTGGTAATGTTGTATATATTTGGTTGGCTAATATTTATCAGCCCAATAGTGGGTGCATTCCTCAGCTTTTTCATAGGACACAGGGACAGAAGATGGGCTGGAATTATTGCCTCTCTCTCCATTGCGCTTTCCCTCGTATTTTCAATACTTTCGTTTTTCAGGGTCCAGTCTTCTGGCCCTATTGAGAACTCTTACAGCTGGTTCTTCAACATCAATGCAGGTATCTACATTGATAATCTGGCACTTGTAATGGTGCTAATGGTTTCCTTCGTTTCACTGATGATACATCTATTTGCCCTGCATTATATCGGGAACGATCCGAACAGACACATCTATTTTGCAGAGACTGCACTTTTCACGTCCGGCATGCTTGGTCTGGTTGTGTCATCAAACCTTGTGCTCTTCTTCCTTTTCTGGGAACTTGTTGGCCTTTGTTCATACCTTCTTATCGGATTCTGGTTTTTCAAGCCAAATGCAACATCAGCAGCCAAGAAGGCATTTATTGTGACCAGAGTGGGAGACCTGATGTTCCTCATAGGGATGGCTGTCCTCTATTTCTCCCTCATGGGTTACCCTGGCCTGACATCTGGGGTCAGCCCACTTGACATTCCTTTTCTGATAAACAACGCACATTCCATAGCAACATTCGTCGGGCCTAATACCCTGGGAATCGTCGCTGTGCTGTTTCTTGGAGCAGCGGCAGGAAAATCTGCCCAATTTCCCCTACATGTGTGGATTCCTGATGCTATGGAAGGTCCAACTACAGTTTCAGCGCTTATACATGCTGCGACGATGGTTACTGCTGGAGTATACCTGATCGCCAGACTCTTCCCCATCTTTTATTACTCTGCCCCTTTCGCCCTCTACTCTGTTGTTGCAATCGGGGCATTCACAGCATTCTTCGCAGGAATTGTTGGAATATTTGTAAATGACATTAAGAGAATTCTAGCCTATTCCACAATAAGCCAGATAGGATATATGATGGCTGCAATTGGACTGGGTTCCGTCATTGGTTATTCAGGAGTATCATACGGGATGTTCCACCTTATTGTGCACGCAGATTTCAAAGCCCTTCTTTTCCTATCGGCGGGAGCTATACTTCTCGCCCTTATGGACCTCAGGGACACCAGGTTAATGGGAGGACTGTGGAAGAGAATGCCCTTTACCATTACTCTGCTCTTCATAGGTTCTCTATCTCTTATTGCATTTCCGGGAACTGCAGGCTACTTTTCCAAGGACTCCATAATAGGGGCATCATGGATATACTTCCAAAAATCCGGGTCTCCCTTTGCAATCATACCATGGATATTGCTGGCAACAGGTTCTCTGCTTACTGCCCTGTATACTTTCAGGATGTTTTTCAGGGTTGCTCTGGGGAAACCGCGATCTTATCTGGCAGAAAATGCCAGAGACCCGAAGCTCATTGTTCTCATACCCTTATTTATTCTGGCAGTGGGTGCGCTTTTCCTAGGACTAATACAGCCACTTTTCTACACTTTCGTTGATTCCTCTGCCGTAGTTCCATCAGTTCCCCTTTATATCGAAGCTGTGCCAATAACTTTGATGGCCATTGGCATTATTGTCACTTACCTTATCTACGGAACAGATCGCTGGAAGAATCTCAAATTCGAGAAAAACAGGCTATATCGTGTGGCTAAAAACAAATTCTATCTTGATACTCTCTTTACCAACATCATAGCCGAGCGAGTGATAGCAAGGCTGTCAGGTGCCACCGCCTCATTCGAGAATTCATACAACAGGGGTGTTGAAAAGGTGGGCACAGACACCCTTGGCCTTGGATCATTCTTCAGGAAGCTTCAGAGTGGAGTAATAGAGAACTACTTCATATTCCTGATAATAGGGATATCCGTAATATTCATCATAATAGAACTTCTGGGGGTGCTTTAATCTGTTCATATTTCTTATTTTTATTGCAACAATAATAGTTTCAATCCTGTCTTTCGGAATCAAAACTCACAGGGATAAATTTGCAACGGGCTTTGCCGGGATCTTCCTGGTATTGGTGCTTATTTACAGTTATCTGCGTTTCGGTTCAGGATATACAGGTGGGTTTGTCTCGGTCTCATCATATCCGCTTGCACCTTCAATTGGAATCAGTTTCACAACAGGAGTCAGCGGCTTTACAGATGCTCTCCTAATTTTGTCTGCCATAGTGGTCTTAGTGTCCACACTGATAGCCGAAAGGAAGGATTCTGTCAGTACACTGTTCAGTTATATACTGATAACCGAATCGGGCCTCTTTGGCATCCTTATTTCCCGAGATTTCCTCTTCTTCTACATTTTCTGGGAGGTTGTGCTGATACCGGTTTATTTCATGATCGCACAGTTCGGTGAGTTCAGGAAGGAGTCAGTAGGGCTGAAATTCTTCGTTTACACGCACATAGGTTCAGTATTCCTCCTGCTGTCAATTTTTGCGATGTATACATATCATTATGACCAGACAGGGTTCCTCACTTTCCAGATCAGTTCAATAATGAATAACAGCACATTTTCATATATGCCCGTATTCTGGAAGTATTTTGCAATATTCGGATTTCTCTTTTCATTCCTGGTGAAAATGCCAGTCTTTCCTCTGCATTCATGGTTGCCTGATTCCTACCAGACGGCTCCATATCCTGCAACTGTTATACTATCGGGAGGTCTCTCACTCATGGGAGGTCTGGGCCTTTTCGGGATACTTCTGCCTGTGGAAACTTCACTTGGCGGCACAGTCCTATATATACTCATAGCTCTGGGGATCATAAGCCTGATCTACTTCTCTCTCTCAGCGATGATGCAGCCCAACCTGAAGAGGATGATGGCTCTTGCAAGTGCAGCCTCAATGGGATTTGTAGTTCTTGCTTTCGGTGCTGGGGGTCTGGAAACCGGTTACGAGAAGACTCTGGAACTTACAGGCGGAATGTTCCAGATAGTTGCCCATGGAATAATCATGGCCCTGGTCTTCTCTGCCCTTTACTTCATCTACAGAAGTACAGGAAGAGAGAACATTCACGAACTGGGTGGCATATTCAGGGAGACTCCATTCCTGGCATCCTTTGCCCTTGCAGGGCTTCTTGCCTCCCTTGGTCTCCCGGGAATGGCAGGTTTCATAGGGGAATTCTCCATACTGGTAGGTTCATTCCAGGCTATTGGATGGGTGATTCTTTTCGTAGTTTTTGGAATGATTATAACTGCATCATACCACATATGGGCAGCCCAGAGGGCGTTTTATGGCCCTTACAATGAACATCTAGGAAGGATCAGGGATTCAAGCAAGTACCAGACTGCAGTCCTAGGGGTGACTTTGCTGGTGATATTGATCCTTGGCATATTCCCAAATCTTCTGTTCGGAATACTAACAGCATACACTGGAGGTCTTTAAATGTCAGCAGAAATCATTAACTTAGGTGCATCCGCGACTTTTACCTACATGTTGCCGGAAATCATCCTTGGACTTGTTGGATTCGGGTTCCTCTGGGTGGGTTCAAAGAAGGTTGGAGAAAAAGTAATCTCCTGGACAACATTTGTTGTTCTTGGAATATCGGCATTGCTTGTCTACCTTATAGTACCTTCAAGCGGGACCGCTTTTTCAGGTGTTATGGAGTTCAATAACTTTGGGAAGTACTTTGCAATTATAATGCTCATATCCTCAATGTTTATCTGTTACCCATTTTCAACCAAGAACCTTAGAAAATCTGAGATATTCTATTCCACACTTCTCTTTGTCAATGTGGGAATGCTTGTGGCAGCCTTCAGTTACAATCTCATAGCACTGTTCATTGCCTTTGAATCAGTGAGTATAGGTACATACGTGCTCTCAAGCTTCGGAAAGAGCCGTCGCAACCTGGAGGCTTCCATAAAGTATTTTTTCACAGGTTCAATTGCTACGGCATTCATTTTATTCGGGACCAGCTTTTATTATCTGGGAACAGGGACATTTAACCTGAGCCTCAATGCACTGGTCAATACCGCAACTTCGCCGGAACTGACCATTGCCCTGGCTTTTCTTGTCATAGGTTTCGGTTTTAAACTAGCCCTTTTCCCATTCCACCAGTGGGCACTCGATACCTATGATGGAACAGAAAATTCAGTTTCAGCCTTTCTGGCAGCGGGAAGCAAGATCCTTGCATTCATGGTGATCTTAAAGGTGTTTCTTTCAGGTTTTTATTTCGATCACACCGAGGTATTCTACTTGTTTGTAATCCTCTCAATAATCACGATGACCTATGGGAATGTTTCAGCTCTTTCCCAGAGCAACCTTAAGCGTATTCTCTCGTATTCAAGCATAGCGCAGGCTGGTTATCTGGTACTGGTGCTAGCAGTGGTTGCAGGGATAGGCAATCCATCATCAAAAATATCGGAATTCGCCATTGCCGCTGGAATGTTTTACTCATTAGTGTACATTTTCATGAAGGGTGGAGCCTTCATCACTATGAACGTCGTCTCCTCTGATAACGTGGATATTAAGGACTTTTCTGGCCTTGCGAAAAGGTCACCATCAACTGCAGTAAGCTTCTCCATTGTATTGCTTGCACTTGCTGGCATCCCTCTCACTGGCGGATTCCTTGCCAAATATTACCTGTTCCTTGCACTGATTGAAAGTAGTCTCTGGTGGCTGGCGGTCATTGCAATACTAAACAGTGCAATCTCCGTTTTCTACTATTTCAGGGTAATAACCTATATGTTTGCGAGGGAACCGGAGGAAAATAAGCCGGTTGCGGGTTCAGTGAGATATCCTGTCATTGCATCTGCAGTCATAACCGTTCTCCTATTCTTCATTGGTGTTATAGCAGGCTTTCTGCCAATGCTCATCAACGCCGCTAGCGGTATATTCGGGTGATCAAAATGTCTATGCTTTCAGATTTTGAGGTAATAAACAGTGCGCTGATTTATGGCGAACCCCTGGTAGCAGTCAAGCTCATAGAACGAAAGACAAGAGAGCTGAATAACCTGAAGAGGATGACTGGTGATCCAAAGAGGAAATATGATAGTCATATCAGTCTTCTTGAATTATACGGATCCGCAATACGATGTGACATTACCTTAGACGAATTTTCAGAGAAACTTGAAAAAATACCAAATCTTAAGGATACTCTTGAGGTTGAAAACCTGGACTTTGCGATCGCATCTATTTCATACTACCTTCGCCTGGCTCTGGACAGATACAATATAAGGTACCCTGAATATGACTCCAAGAGGTGTGATGACAGATGAGCAGACCTCTATTTACGGACTGTTTTGAAGATTTTAATGGCGAGGAACACGAATCTGCCGAAATAATCCACCAACTGAGGAAGTTTGGTGAGCAGGTATATTTCAGTGACTCACTGAAACGACTTGTCCTTGGCAGGGAGATATATGAACCACAATATGGAGAAATAATGGAAAAAATATCTCAGAGCCTTCATATCAGAGACCGCAAGTCATATGAAGAGATGGACAGAAAATACAATCTGACAATGTATTGAATTTGAGATTACACTGAAATATACACAAAAGCCATTTAAGTTTCCGGCAGTTTATTCATTTATTATGATCCAGAAAGCCCGCCAGGTCTTATTGAAATCTAAGGGGGAATCTCTTTCTATACTTGAGATCGAAAACGGGATCAACAACACCCTTACTGTGGACGGTCTTGACGACATGTTCAGCATCCTGAGTGAACTCTCAAGGGAAGAGGATCCAAGAGTGGTTATGATCACAGGAAAGGGCGCCAGGTCTTTCTGCATGGGTTATTCATCAAACTGCAACGAAGAGAGGGAGAATTCCACAATAAGGGAGGCAAGAAACCTTGCATTGTCCATTGCAAGGGTCATCCGTGCATCCAGGCACTACTTTGTCAGTGCCGTAAATGGTTTTGCCTTTGATTTTGGCCTGGAAATCATCATATCTTCTGATCTGGTGATTGCCTCCTCCAGAGCCAATCTGGGAATGCCCGGGCTCCATTACGGTATGCCTCCCTTCACTGGAATTCTCACCGATACCGCAATTGATATCTCAGGAGAAGCATACAGCGCAATAAAATCCGGGAGAATCATTGAAGCTGACGAAGCATACAGACTCAAACTGGTAGACAACATAATTGATTCATCCAATTTTGCAAGGGACTCTCTGAATTACTGTAACTCACTGAACCCAGACTATCTCGCAAATTTCAAGAGTATGAAACATCCGGACATTATGAAGATCGATGCCGATCGTCTGTTTTTCCAGGTGTATAGAGTTTCATGCAAGAGCATAATGGACCTAGAGCGCTTCAGAAACTCTCTCTGATTTCATGCTGGACTTCCTCTCCCACCTTGCTGAGAAGTATATACCGCAAAAGTACAAAGCTATCATTGGAATGGCAATCACTATCATTGTGAAGCCGGTCACTCCAGGGGAAAAGATCATTCCGATGATGAGTGATACGACGATGGAATATCTCCAATGAGACCTCCAGTACTCAGAGGGGACGAGTCCGGACCTGGTCAAGCCATACATGAAGACCGGAACTTCAAATGAAATTCCGAAGAGTACAGTGTATAGAATAAGGAAGGATGTAAAGCTCAGTAACCCTACGCTGCTGAATGCCCCGAGCCCGACATCAAAGTAATTGAATATCTTGAAAACGTCTGGAGCAACCACATAGATTCCGAATATTGAACCAGATGCAAATAATACAGAGGCAGGTACAAGTATGCTCCTTATAAGTTCCTTCTCTCCTCTTTTAAGGGCCGGACCTATGTATTTCAGAATCTGGTAAATCAGATAGGGCATAGTGAAAAGCAGGTCCAGAAAGAGGACAACATAGAAATCAGCCGCCACTCCATCGGTTGGTTTAAGGATAAGCAACTTTGTGCCACTTGGAAGAATGTGAGCTTCGAGAAGGGATAGAAACTGTGCGCCCATATTATGGACGAAATCAAACTTCAAAAATACTATCCTGACGCCAAAAATCGAATAATAGGTGAGCCTGAACCCAACCATCAAAAGGAATAAAATTCCAAATACTTCTAAAAACTTCAGAAATCTCTGCCTTAATTCCGCGATGTTCCTGAAAAAAATGGGAAGGAATTCTTCATCGGTCATTAGTTGTCAGAGTTTATTTTTCCCTTTATTTCACTAAGAAGTTCGTCCTTTGACTTGTTTTCAGGATCTATTCCCAGGTCTCTTGCAATCTGATTATAGTCTGTCTCTTTTTTCACAGGGTTGTCGGTCCCGTTCATTGCCTTTGCGAGTTCATTCTTCAGTTCCATCTGACCTCTCTTGAATTCACCAGTCGCTCTCCCTATATTTCTAGCAAACTCAGGGATTTTTTTTGTGCTCCCGAATAGAACCAGCACGACTGCGATGATTATGATCCAGTCGATTGGACTGTCAAATGCCATGTATATGAAATTGAAAATGCTTATTTAAGGATTCCTAAGCTTTTACTGGAGGTCTTCTTCAACAGTAAAGCCCGCTTTCCTGAAAGCTTCAGCTTTTTTGGAAATAAGGTCAAAGTGCTCATTGCTGAGGTTGGCAAAAGAAAGTGATATATATTTCCTGTCTGAGTTGACTACGACAAATCCCAGTGTTTTATCCTTCGGCATTATCTCATCGGTTCTGGCAAAACTTTCAATGAATTCCTTCAGTCCTTCCTCAGGATAACCGGAATTAAGGGTTTCAATAAGGGAATCACAACTTTCCCCTATTTTTTTGATATCTATACATACAATTGAGGGGTGTATACCTCCAATTGTTATGTTAAACATCGCACAATCTGTCATCAGATTATGCCTTCACTCTCTTAAGATACCATCTCTCTGCTCCCGGCTCCTTTTCACGCTCAAGTGCTCCCTTCAGCGTGTTGGGTGCAGAAGCTATACCCTCCTGTCCTGGTTCCCAGTTGACTCCAGTTGCAAGCTTCTTATCCCAGTTGAACTGGAAAGCCTTAACAACTCTCAGTATTTCTCTCATATTCCTACCAACTTCTGCAGGATAATAGATCATCCATCTAACTGTCTGGTTTGGGTCTATGAGAAATACCCCCCTCACGGTTGTTCCAACCTTCACGTCCATAAGGTTGAATTCCTGGGCAACTTCCTTGTCAATGTCAGCTATTACAGGGAATGGGATCTCTACGCCATATTTCTCCTTAATATCCTTCAGCCATGCGATATGGCTGTAGATACTGTCTACGCTGAGGCCAAGAAGGGTAACCCCAAGTTTCTTGAACTCCTCATAGTTTTCTGTAAAACCGAGAAATTCAGTTGTGCATACCGGAGTAAAATCCGCAGGGTGCGAGAAAAGCAACACCCACTTTCCCTTGAGGTCAGAAAAAGTTATTGGCCCCTGGGTTGTGTTCACGGTAAAGTCTGGTACTTTTTGTCCTAGATGTACTGGCATTTTTTAATTCACCAATCCTTAATTTATAATGGATATAAATAGTATAATGGTAGGTGCATTCAATGTTTTTTTTCAGCGAACTTCTCGGCGAAATATGTAATCAGGATATCTGCACCAGCCCTGAAGGGGGACATCAAAGCCTCTTCTATGAACCTCTCAGGCATAATGCCGGCATTCACTGCATTCATTATCATGGCATACTCTCCGCTGACACTGTAAGCAGCCAGAGGAAGCGTGGTCATGCTCCTCACTCTTGAGATAACGTCAAGGTAGAAAATCGCAGGCTTGACCATAACAATATCGGCCCCCTCCTCAATATCAAGGGAGACCTCAATGAGGGCCTCTCTGCTGTTTCTGTAATCCATCTGGTAGCTTCTTCTGTCACCAAAGGAGGGGGTAGACTCGGCAGCCTCACGGAATGGTGAATAAAGTGAGGATGCATACTTTGCGCTGTAGCCCATTATGGGGATCATTTCATACCCTTTGGAATCGAGGGCTGAACGGATATGTGCTACCTGCCCATCCATCATACCGCTTGGAGCGATGATATCGACACCAGACCTGGCATAGGAAAGTGCTATTTTTCCATAGGAATCAAGCGTTTGATCATTATCTACAGTCTCACCTGCGAGAATCCCGCAGTGTCCATGTGAAGTGTATTCGCACATGCATAGATCTGCGATAACTGGAAGCGATGACACTTTCTTTATCTGTCTGATCGCTTCCTGAACAACTCCTGTATCGCTGTATGATTCAGTTCCCTTTTCATCCTTTGAAGATGGTATCCCAAACAGAAGTACTCCACCGACGCCATCTTTCTCAAGTTTCCGGCAGTATTCACCGACTTCGTCCACAGGATAGCGGAGTACACCCGGAAGCCCGTTGATGGTTTCCGGAATCCTTGCTTTTTCCCGTACAAATAGAGGCATGATCATTTTCCCCGCATCTAGGGATGTTTCCGCAACCAGGTTCCTCAATTCCGGACTTTTTCTGTTTCTTCTCATCCTCTGTAAGGGGAACATAAATCGGTAATTTCATACGGACATTTAAGCTGTCGCAGTAAATGACCAACATATTCATGAAGGTCAGCGGAACCCTGGTACTTCCCGAGGTTCTCCTGGATGAGATACTCTCTGCCGAGAAATCCGGTTCAAGACTTCTCGAGGTCTCAAGGGATATCTCCATGAACAGAAATGAAATCGATCCTCATAATTCGAGAGTCTATTTTGATATAAGCGGGAACAGGGTTAAGGTCATTTCCGAATTAAACGGTAATAATTTTCGCGATCTTCTGGAAAATTCATTCAAGGTAATTACAGAAACCATTATGATCATCCTGGAAAAGCTTGACATAAGTAGATCGGAATTTGCAAAAATCCTTTCTGTGACCGACATTCACGTGATAGATGTCTACTGATATCAATCAGATTAGACTTAACTTTTTGAGTCTCCCATTCACGAAAATCATACGACCTGTTTCAGCTCGATGTCCGGCCATCTGTCGTTGTCATATTTTATGGACCCAATGTAGGATTCCTTCTCATTCGAGTTCAGAAATACATAACCGCCGATGTCACGGAAGTGTATGGTAAATGATGCATAATGGCTGATTTTAGCATAGCTTTCGTCATCGACAATGAGGAAGATGGCTCCAGTCGTTCTTATTGAATTTACGAGGTTAACCAGGTCACCGAAAAAGTTTTCCCCATAGGTGAATCTCATGAAATCATAGGAGAAGAAGTAGAGATGCGGTCTCGAGGATGAAGACATAAAAAAGTCAATAACCTCATTGGGAAAATCTTCCAGAATTCCTTTTCCTTCCAGATTTATAACATAAGAATTGGATTTTTTTGATTTTTCAGCAGTTATGTAATGCTTGAGTGCTTCGGGTTCAGTACAATTTGACATTACCCTGGAGGTCTCGTAGCTGCTGGATGTGACATCCATGACACCCCTTTCCTGCAGTATAGATTTTCTTATCAGATTGTTCTTGACAAGGTTAAGGATATCATCCACAGCAGGTGAATTTCCCACCCGGTGCAGGACAACCAGAGAACCAAGGGAAATGGATGAATTTTTGTCAGGGGTCAGAAGGCCAAGATTCGAGGAATCTATCGGTACCTCAAAGAGTGCTTTGCTCAGGGAGGAGACCTTGTCAAATTTACCTTCGGGGTAAATCACGGGCTCTCTGTCAAAAGTTGTGCATTTCCCGTCTGATAAGGAGTAAAAGAACACCGGCGAAGCTCCGATGGAGACTCCCCTCAGTTTCTCGATCAGTGCTTTCCTGATCAGCACACCGTTGTCAAGGTAGTAATCCATTGAAAGAACACCATCCGCAAAATACTCCAGTTTTATATTCTCAGTCGCCTCAAGTATACAAATGAGGTTAGCACCGGATTTCTCAACAAGGTCGGAGTAAAGCATTGAGAAAAGTACCTGCTGTTCAACATCATATTTCTCGGATAGCGATTCAATAGAGTCAATAACTATCAGCGGGTTGTTTCCCTGATTTACCTCCACGAAGGAATACATGGACTTAAGTTCCGGGAGAAGATCTGAAATATTCAGAATCAGGCCAAAGGAATCATTACCGGTTCTTCCCTCTTCTATCATTCTCTCCAGCTTTCTAAGAGAATCTGTGGCCACGTTTGTCAGACTATCTGGCAATTTTTCGGCCAGATTCTTGAGAGAAACTGACTCCAGCCATGGATAAGTTCCGTAAAGGGACTGGTCCGAGAATCGTGCGGAAAGATAGCACACAGGAGTTCTGTCCATGACTCTCTCGAGAAAACCAAGGGCGAAAGTAGTTTTTCCTGCACCAGGCTTACCCTTTATAATGAGAGATTTCCCATAGGGTTGAATAAAAAAGCTCTCTATGGTTCCGAATAAGTCACTCTTCTGCATTTTAATACCGCTTCATTCTTGAGCTTTGTCATCACGTGGCACCCAGTTCAGACCATATCTGGTAACCTGACCATACTGGATGCTCTCCATGGTCTGTTTACTTAATACAACAAGAAGGTAAGAATTCTTCTCTATGACCGTGCTCTTTAACTGCTCAAAAACTCTGCTTACGTCCTGGAATGAGTGGTAGATAAGAAGAAAATCGAAAATGTCGATCATAACCAACTGTACTTTCCCTTCGATTATCCTCTTAATGATGTTCTCGAAAATAAATGAAAGATTAACTGGTCTATTCCTTGAAGACATTATGGAATCTGTGACCCATAGAAAATTGGACTCATCAAGAGCTTCGGGCAGTTCCATTGCAAGGTTAAACCTAGATACGATGAGGACCTTTTTCCTGTCCACCTCCCGGGATAATAGAATCTGAAGAAAACCATCTGAGTTTTCCGGTTCGGTGAAATAAATATTTCCCGGATAAAGGCCATTTTTAGCCAAAAATAGTGACATATCATTCAGTTCTTTCAATTTCCTTGCCCTGTGATTGGTGAGAGAAATCTTAAGCTTTTTTCTAACTTCCTCAATGGGATCAGAGTTGGTAATAAGGTATTCAGAACTATAGCGTATCAAATCCGGGAGTTCCTCTTCTTCTTTAGCCATCACAACCAGAAGGTACTCCCTGTTAGGGGATGAAAAGATCTCCTCCTCACTCTTTGATATCTCAGAACCTTTTGCCCAGAGAATACTGGAGGGTCTCATCTTCTTAAGATACTGAGTTGATAATTCATTAGTTAACTGAAAAGGAATTCCGGTCGGTTCAAGAAGTTTCTTAAGATACTCCTGCTGATCGCCGGAACTGTCATAAGCGACAATCATTGACATTAAAATGCCTTGAGGTATTTAATCCTTTTTCATAAAAGTCTTAAAATGCGAATTCAGTTCGAGAATCGCATCTGAAGGTCTAGGCTGAACTGAATTGCATGCAATAAATTGACACAAATCCCTTTTATGAAAGTCGGAACTAAGGGATCAATTCAAGATAAGCGATCTAATGCGAGGACAAATGAAGTGAGAAATATTTCGCAAACAGTATTTGATGCTCATGGGATATTTTTTTAAACTCCCACTCTTTAATCATCTGAGTAAATTGGAATCAGAGGATTTCGGCGATCTTAAGGGAAAGATAAATTCCACGAACAGGTACAAACGACTCCTGGAACTCAGGGATGAGATAACGAAGCTCAAGGGCAAGATTCCCTTCTCTGTGATCAACGAATTATCCGGCAGGATTGAGGAACGAATTCTTACCTTTGACTGCCCGGTCTGCAGTGACGCAAGCATCAAGGTAGTCTTTATCAATGGCTCCATAAAGGATCTGGAGGAATGGGAATGCAAGTATGCCGTTGAGCGGGATATGAAGCTTTCAGATTACATATTTTCCAAATATTATACTGCAAGGGATTTCATGATTGATACCACAAGACCCGTCGGCATATACACAAAGGAGGGTTCTCAGGTGCCGGCTTCAAAGGAAAAGGAGAAAGTTGCTGTTGAGGTCCTTCAGACAAGAGTGGAACACCTTATCAAGGTAGTAGACCACATGAACAAGGTATACGCAGAGAAACTGCCCAAGATTGCCAGTGATATAAGTGAAATTAACGGCAAACTTGAACTCCTATACAACAAAATAATGGAAAGCGAGAAAAAACGGGCATAGAAAATCACTCTTCAGTTCCTTTGCCTCGACATATTTATTTCTGTTAGACTGATACCCTTCCCATGGCAAGGACAAAAATTTCTGTCATAGGTGCAGGCAATGTCGGAGCTACTCTTGCCCAGTTTCTCGCCTTAAAGGAAACAGGGGATGTTTTTCTGTTCGATGTGATAGAGGGCGTGCCTGAAGGCAAGGCACTGGATATTCTGGAGGGACAGCCCCACTGGAAGTCAGATTCAAGAGTGTATGGGTATACAACAGCTGACCAGGGCAAATATGAAAACCTGAAGGGCAGCGACGTTGTAGTGATTACCGCTGGATTGGCAAGAAAACCGGGAATGAGCAGGGATGATCTTCTTAACAAAAACCTGGAAATCATGAGCGGGGTTGCAAAGAACGTCAAAAAGTATGCTCCCGAGGCAAGAGTCATTGTGGTCTCTAATCCAGCAGATATAATGGCTTATGCATTTTACAAGGTCTCCGGATTTAAGCCTGAAAGAATAATGGGGCTTGGAGGCTCACTGGACAGTTCCAGATTCAGGACTTTCCTGGCAGAGGAGCTTGACGTCTCAATGGAGGATGTCCAGGCATTCGTCATAGGCGGGCATGGGGATGACATGGTACCATTCGTAAGATATTCCAGTGTTTCAGGAATTCCCATATCCAGACTTCTCTCCAAGGAGAAGATTGATGAGATCATAAAAAGGACAAGATTTGGCGGAGGCGAAATAGTTGAACTGCTGAAAACCGGCAGCGCCTATTATGCACCTGGCATTTCAATAACAGCAATGGCAGAATCCATAGTTAGGGACAAGAAAAGAGTCATACCGTGTGCTGCGTTTCTATCGGGAAACCATTCCAAGCATTATGGAGCTGACGGTATTTTCATCGGTGTTCCGATAAAGATTGGGTCCAATGGTGTCGAGGAAATATTCGATATAGACTTCACGGCTGAAGAGCTGCCACTCTGGCAGAAAACAGTAAAATCTGTCACAGAAAGTTGCAGAAAGGTTGATCAATTTCTGAGCAGCCAGAACTGAAAGCCATTTTTTTTCTTTTATTTTAGTATCGCATTGATTCTTCTAATCACCTGGACAATAAAAGCAAATCCGACTATCTGTATTCAAGCGGATCTTTAAAACCAGCCTCCTCGAATCCCCTGATTCTCAAGAGACAGGAATCACACTTTCCGCATGGCTTTTCTCCACCTTCATAGCATGACCAGGTGAGTGCATAAGGGACCCCAAGATCAATACCCATCCGTATTATTTCAGATTTCTTGAGGTACTGGAGTGGTGCCATGATCCTTATCCCTCCTCTATTTTCCAGGCCAGTACCAACATTAACTGCCCTTTCCATTGCATTGAAAAATTCAGGTCTGCAGTCCGGATAACCGGAATAATCAAGCGCATTTGCACCTATGTAAACTTCACTTCCTCCTATGGACTGGCAGTAGCCTGATGCGATGGCAATCATAATTATGTTTCTCCCGGGCACGTAGGTGTTAGGTATGTAATCACTAATTTCGCTGATCTCCCTCTTTTCAACCTCTCCATGCCCTGTCAGGGAGCTGACCAGTAATTTTCCCAGGTCAACTGAAACCTCATGGAATTCGGACCCAAAGTGCTGGGCAATTGCCTTCGCTGACTGGATCTCCCTGTCGTGCCTCTGGCCGTAGTGTATTGAGAGGCAACTGCATTTCAATCCCCTTTTTTTGGCATAACCCAGGACGGTGGAGGAATCAAGTCCACCTGAAAGAAGGATAACTGCTTTCTCAGTCATGTATCTTCACTGTACTTGATGAAGACTGGGCGGGGCCTTCGTAGACTGTAAGGGTGAGTTCCGCAAGGTTTTTGTATGGCTTCAACAGAGTGGCAACTTCTCTTGCCATGACACTGGAGAGATTTTCGCTAGAAGATACTTCGGAGTCTATGAACGCCACATCTCCAAGGGGGACACTCAAGGTTTTTCCACTCCATTTAACTAATACCTCATCACCGCGTGTAATTTGTTCTGAAACCGAATTTATTTTTGGGATAAGTATTCGGTGATCATAATATTCAAGAAGATTCCTTATTATTTTCTTCACCACTCCGTAGTCAATCAGAACTCCGGTTTCAGGTTCTCCAATTATTTCAATGGAAACTGCATAGTCATGTCCATGGAGTCTGGAACATTTTCCAAGATCGGGAATAAAATGGGCCGCTGAGAATCTCAGATTAGTACCCCAACCGTCAATAAGCATTTTCATTAGTCACTTTATTGTTATATTGAATTTAATTCTATTTCATTGAATTAAGATCATTTATGGTTTCAAAGTAGAATTCGAGGACTGCATTCTGTTCCCATTGTTCGGAATCTTAATTATTTCCTAAACACCCTGTTTTGGGGGTTCAATCCATTGAATTCCATGACAATACAGTTCTGTATCAATACAGCTAACATTTCTCACTTATTCTGCAGAGATGGTGCGGCGAAAAAACTTAAAGAAGCGTGCCATTAACCCTGAAGAGGGCGCGTGGCCCAGTCAGGATATGGCAGCAGCCTCCTAAGCTGCAGATCGGGGGTCCGAATCCCCCCGCGCCCGTTCTCTGGAATTTTAAGGACCCTTGAATAGGCCCTTGACCCGATTCATGATGATCCGTAATGTTTACGCCAATGGCGGGAAGCTTTAAGTTCGCAGGGAGAATACTGTCCATTTCATTCTAGAATCGACTTAATCTCTTTACTACTTGATGTTGTGCATTATGATAGAAAGCTAAGATGTTTTTTGTGCTGGAATCCTTAGCGACACTATTAAGAAGAGGATCTAAGCCAAAAATATTAAATTATAGCCTACTGCTCCATTCTGGGGGCAAGCAGGAAATTCCCTTTGACGCTTTCCGAACCCTGGCCAAAGTTAAAATCGATAGTAAGGGGATAATCGTCCTTAAAGCTGAGTTTTATTTCATCTGTACTGGATAGTGATTTTACCAGCTTGAGCAGATATTCAAGCGGGTATGAGCTCTTTATTGTCTGGGCACATCTCACATCCTTGAGCATTTCCTTTGGCA
The DNA here is from genome assembly GCA_023379355.1 of Thermoplasmatota archaeon. The sequence continues at coordinate 41,910 of JAMCUD010000110.1, read as the reverse complement.
GCACCATCTCCGACTCCTCTGAATCTGATGATGACTTTGCCCTGAATTCACTTCCGCTCAATGTCAGCCTTATTGAGTCCGAAACATCCTCTGCTGCCTTTAGTCCCCTCTCTAACTCCCCCTTGGACATGACAACGTAGTTCTCAGATGTAACCTGTGGGACTCTCGGTGTTGTCACTGAGCTATTATCCAGAAGTGAAATGCTCTTAACGATTGTGTTTATTTCAAACTTCAGTTTGCCACCATCTCTGCTCATTGTCACAAGATCGCTGGATGAGGCCAGTTTAATCACAGACCTCATTCTTTCAACATCTATTGAGATCTCCTCCTCAGCATCGGGGGAATATTCCACAAAAGCCCCCTTCGGGATGTCAATGCACACCATGGCAACATGGGCCGGGTCTACTGCCTTAACTGATAGTCCTTCAGGAGCAACCTTGAACTTCGCCTCAGTAACTACTGTGTTCAGGAGGTCAGTAACCTCCTTTAAATTCTTCAATGAAATAATCATTTTCAGCATGGTAATTCACACTCGTGATCTCGTATCCTAAGCGAATCAGCTAATTCATAATTAATCCTTTCTTTTGGTTGGGAGATGTAAATCCAAGTCGATTTCTTCGGCAGCCATAGTGTCGGTGTGTTGAGTTCCCGCACACATTTTTCTATGTCTGAAACTCAATTGGAAAGAAAGTTTAAAAGCCAGGAAATTTTATAAATTCAAACACTCAGAATGGCAAATCATCAAAGGTTCTGATGCTTTGGAATTTGCTGTTCTGAGGAGATGGTAATCCTCTTTCTGAAAACAGCGTTACAAATCCCGCTTCTCTTGCTGCTACCAGTTCACCGTAGCTGTCGGATATGAAACATATCTGTTCCGGTTCCAGACCGATCATCCCTGAGATCCTGTCATAGCTGGCGCTATCCTTTTTTGTGCCCACTCTTGTATCAAAGTAGGAGAATATATATTTTGAAAGGTCTCCGAAACGGGTGGTCGAGAAAATCAGTTGCTGGGATTTAATGCTCCCCGATGAGTAAATGCATATAATTAAGTTCTTCTTGACCCATCTCTTCATTGCCACCGGAACATCCTGAAAAACCTCTCCTTTCAACTGTCCATCACTGTACCCTAGTTCCCAGATCATTGATTCCAGGTCCTTCAATGGAGTAAGTTTGCTATCCGAATCTATCATACCTTTGATGATTTTAGATGCGCTGCCGTCTCCATCTTTCCCTGGTTCTTTCCAGTCTTCGCGTTTACCGCCCTGGGAAATGAAAATCTCCCTCAATCCGTGGAGTATCTCCATGACCTGCCTGTCCTCCCGATGAGAACTGAGAAATGTGTCCAGGTTCTCCCTGGCAAATGAGAAAAGCTTCTTTTGAACGAAATCTATTGGTGTGGTGGTCCCCTCTATATCGAGAAGCACACCCTTAAGGTTCTCCACCCCTTTCAGGTACATGGACATTCAACTTCTCTTGACATAGGCAGGTCCCATGCAGACTGGTTGGTATCTTGCATCCAAACCGCTTCCAGAATAATATGGAGTCCATCCAGACTTATTCTGGAACAGCCTTATTGCCCGGATTCTCTTTTCCTGGCATAGCTCAAACCAGTGGAGGGTATTCTTTGGAATCCTGATCAGGTCTCCCTTGGTGACTTCTACTACAGCAACTTCCCCATCCATGGGGTGGATATGAAATAGTCCGCGACCTTCGAGGGTAAACCTCACCTCATCCTCATCATGCCAGTGTTCTTTGTTGAACTTTTCCAGCATTGCATCGAGTCCCTCTGTTGCACTGTTCATGTCAATAACATCAGCAGTATTGTATCCACCTATATTTTTGAGCTTTTCAATGTCCTTGCTGTATGCAGAGAGAATCTCCCCAGATGTGGGACTATCACTCAGGGGTATACTTGCTTTCCAGGATTCGTAATGTATTCCAATCCTTGAAAGATAAACTCTGGCTTCTTCAGGGTCTTCAATCAATATGTTCCTATCCGGAACTTTAACCACTACCATCCTTTGTTCACCTGAATTTTTTATCTGATATTACTTTATATTCTTAAACTGCATGATTCTACCCTTAGCTTCAAGTAGAAATTCCAGTGCTTCAACAGTTTTTCTGGCCTCGCTTATGTTCTCTCCCCATGAATATAGCCCATGCCCTCTAAGAAGGAATGAATGAATTCCCTGGTTTTCCAGCATGGTTTTCCTGACCTCTTTTGAAAGCATTTTCATATCCTGGGAATTTTCAAAGATTGGTATGCGTTCGCGATGTTCATGGGTCGAGACATCCTTAAGCGCCTTGAGCATTTCATAGCCGGTCAACTCTATCCATCCAGTTTCAGAGTATGTGTCCGAAAGAATAGTTGCCCAGACTGAATGCGTATGGAAAACTGCACCCGCGCTCATTATGTCAACAGCGGTCAGATGAAGCAATGTTTCGCTGGAAGGAATTCCAGTTCCACTGAGAACCGCCATTTTAGAGTCGATCAGCAGGATGTCATCGGAGGAGAGGTTTCCTTTGTCTGCCCCGCTCCTGGTGATTGCCAGGGAAAGGTTATCCTGGTCCACAACGGCACTGAGGTTTCCGCTGGTTGCATACAACCAGCCTTTGGAGTGAAAATATCTGCCGCAGTCGACGAGCTTATTGATCGCGGAACCGAACGTTTCAACGGATCTGGCTTTTGTCTCTTTCTCCATCTATCTGCTGTAATGGCAGCTAATTTATATGTGTTCGCCCCAGATTCTATAATGAGTTCATATCATTGCTTCAGTGCCACTAAATCGCCAGCACGGATGACTCTCCGCAATGAAACCTCCACTGACCATACAATCAGGCATAGGGCTTCTACCAGTTCATAGAACCCCAGACCAAGGGCTGTTCTGACCAGGGAAAAGTCTTCAAGTATTCCCACAGCAATGAACGCCAGACCAACTATTGCAAGAATTACTCCCATTCCCCTTTCACCCATACCTTTTATTGAGGAGGATATGGAAAATCCTATTATCCCAAGAGGAAAGAGGATAAAGTAAACAAGGGCCAGAGTTATATGTATCCCGGCAAAATGCTCATTAAAAATCCCAACAAATGAAAGACTAATGCCAGCAATTACAAGAACCACAGCATTCACCCTGCCAAGTCTGAAGTACCGGTAAAGCCCATAAATGAATCCTATGTTTAGCAACCCCTCAATGAAGATACCTCCATTAAAGAGAATGGAGTACTGATGTATACCGAGGTCAGAAAGTGCACTCTTGGACCATGTAAACCATGGAGAAATGGCGATATCTGTGGAAAGAAGGATAAGAGCGAGCAGTGGCCCTATAGCGCCCAATATGACAAGTTTCCTTGAGGCTGAGACTTCATGCCCGTTACTGTCACTTTTCTGATTTGTTTTCATGCAATTTTCATAGCCTTACCATTTTATTATTTTTACCTATTGGAAATCCGTGCTAAAATATCTCATAGAAAGTTAATCTATGCTGTTGCTATTACCTATAGTCCCTATGGGACAGAAGGTAGAAAATATGTCAGAAAACCTAGACCCATTTGAAATAGCACTGAAACAGCTGCATAAGGCTGCAGAAGTAATGAAACTAGACAAAGAGGCACTGGAGTTGCTGAGTAGTCCAATGAATATTTTTCAGTTCAGCCTCCCAGTGAAAATGGACAATGGAACTACCAAAGTCTTTACTGGATTCAGAGTAAGATATAACAATGCAAGGGGACCTGCAAAGGGAGGGATAAGATTCCACCCAGAGGAGACCCTGTCCACGGTCAAGGCACTTTCAGCCTGGATGACCTGGAAAACAGCCATAACGAACCTTCCACTCGGAGGAGGAAAGGGAGGAGTAATATGCGATCCGAAGACCATGAGCCAATCAGAACTCGAGAGATTGAGCAGGGCATACGTCCGGGCAGCATATGACTTCATAGGGCCGGAGATAGATGTCCCGGCACCTGATGTTTACACTACACCGCAGATAATGGCCTGGATGATGGATGAATACGAGAAGATAGCCAGGCATTCAGCCCCGGGGGTTATAACCGGCAAGCCACTTGAGAATGGCGGATCACTGGGAAGGGGAGATGCCACTGCACGAGGAGGAATGTATGTCCTTGGAGAAGCTGCAAAGACCATAGGTCTTGATCTGTCAAAGGCGAAAATTGCAATTCAGGGCTTTGGAAACGCCGGTCAGTTTGCACTGAAGCTGGCCAGAGAGCTGTTTAACTCAAAGGTGGTCGCAGTATCAGATACGAAGGGCGGTATTTACCTGGAAGGCGGGCTAGATTTCGAAAAGGTTATGGATCACAAGAAGAAGACTGGCACCGTCCAGAATTTCCCTGGTGCAAAGAACATCTCCAACGAAGATCTCCTTGAGCTACCTGTTGATGTCCTGATTCCTGCCGCTATTGAGAATCAGATAAGGGGAGATAACGCAGACAAAATCAAGGCAAAGGTTGTTCTCGAACTGGCAAATGGTCCAACAACTCCCGAGGCGGACGAAATCCTTCACAAGAAGAAAGTAATGGTTCTGCCTGATTTCCTTGCTAACGCAGGGGGAGTGACAGTTTCATATTTCGAATGGGTTCAGAATGTTGGAGGATATTATTGGACGGAAGCAGAGGTCTATGAGAAACTCCAGAGAAAGATGACAGAGGCTACACATGATGTGCTCAACGCAGCCAAGAAATACAATGTAGACAACAGAACTGGCGCATATGTGGTCTCAGTCAAGAGAGTTGCTGACGCGATGAAACTGAGAGGTTGGTACTAAACCAACCAAAATTTTTTAGGGTCAACAGAAATTAGCCAGAGGTTTTTGGGCGGGTGTAGTGTAGGGGTTATCACATGGGCTTCCCAAGCCTATGACCCGGGTTCAAATCCCGGCACCCGCATATATTATTTCGATCCAGCGGTTTAGATTCCAGTCAACTCCATGATCTTCCGGATTAATTCCATTTATCGGGGTCACCGGTATGGCATGGAATTCTCTTCGAGGACTGATTTTACATGTTCCCCGGTTTCCTGATCCTCAAAGAAAAGATCAATGCCTCTTATCCCTCTGGTAAGCATAATGTAATACCTGTTCTTAAGCAGTTTCAATGCTTTGCCTGGTTCCTTTTTGGATAGCCTCTTCAGAGAGTAATTGTAGCCGATGTTATCCGTAATTGGACTTTCGTTCACAAGCCATCCATTTCTCCAGATCATGTCTCTTCCCCAGACCAAACCAGCGAACTGTGTTTCAAAACCTTGACTTCCGTATACGCTTGCGCATCTCTCAAGGGGATTCATTCTGCCTGACCAGTAAGCAGGATATTCTGTCTTTGGGTCCATCAGCCAGTAGACATCCAGTCCGGTTCCCTTGTAAATATCTAGCCCAGAAGGAAGTGGTGATCCGATTCTTCTATTATCTGCGCTGTTTGGATTTTTCAGATCTCCCCTGGATTCCGTGAAGGCACACATCAATGCTATCTTGTTGCCACCTGAATAAATACTTCTGAGGTCATCAAACATTTCGGAGATATTATCAAATATCCTTATTCTGTAATCAGAAGAAGAAGGGACCTCTGATTCCCATAGGAGATTATTTACGAACCTCAGGTAATTTCTGGATAGGCGAAAAACAGAGGGAAATTCATAAACCCTTCTCTCATTTGTCAATTTTAGGAAGTTTTCCTCGGTTCCTGCCTCATCTCCTATCAATATCTGGTTATCATCGTAAAAGTAAACCTTCACTGTAGACCTCTCCTGTGTCTTTCTGATCACAGATTCCGTCATCCTCTGGGCTTCATCGTAAATTACCAGATCTATCTTGCCATATAGTTCCGAAGAGAATTTTTCCTCTCCGATTCCATTGTTGAATCCCGTTGAATAGAACAATATGCTCGGAGCTAGGTTGTATTTACCACCTCTGATTTCCAGTGTCTGTTTGAGGGTATTGAGGAGACGGTTGTTTCTATAGGCAAGGAAGACTTTGTATTTCTTCACAAATGCCTCAAGAAGAAGTTCGATGGCTACAAGGGTTTTCCCTGAACCGCTGTTACCTTTCACGAGGAAAGTTCTCTTTTCCCCTGTCTCAAGGGCATTCAGAACCTCATTGACCAAGAGAGCCTGATTCTCAGAGAGTCCATATCCACGGCCGAGGAGAGTTTTCGAGGCGTTTTCCATTATATCCTCTCTGTTCGAGCTGATAAGATCTATGAGGTCCTGAGAGACATGGAACCCGCCATTAAGAACCATGTCAGTTATTTCCTTATTACCGGGAAATTTGAGATCCTGTATCATGGACCTTAGTTCCTCCATGGTGTGTGCTATTTTGCAGTCCTGGGGAATGTAGGTTCTGTTGTTGTAAAGGAAAAGCAATCCTGTGTATTTGATATGCCTGCCGCTGGAATGAAAATAATTGAACTTTGAAACATAATTATTAAGCTGATAGGATGGGTCCAGACGCACGTTTCCATCTGCCCTCACGATGCGTTCATTAATCTGTTCTACCTTCTTCCATCCCTTCGCCTCAATTATTAAACCTCTATCGGTGTCCAGGACCAGGTAATCTGCCCTTTCAAGATTGAAAATTGGGAACTCTGCAAAGGAAGGAAAGCCATCGGCAATTTCTATGATCTCCCCAGTGAGTGATTTCCAAACACTTACCTGTGAATGGTCAGGCTTTTCATTCAGCGATGTCATATAGGCTTCAATCAGGTCTCCCACGGCATTTTCTGGATTCCGGTAATTATTGAGAAGGACAGGAAGGTTCACGGTCAATTAAAATTGAATCTGTAATAATTTTTTCGGTCTAGCGAGATTCTGTAAAGTGGATCTTGGGTCTATTATATTGTCCTTAATATTGGAATACAGAAGGTCTTGTTCATAATATTCCCCCAGATCAAGGGTTCCTGAATAAAAGGTCATAATTTGTCCGATTCTCTTCAAGACCGGAATATAAATATCACTCATTTAAATCACCATTGAGTGAAATTAGTCGGCATGGACGGGAACCAATGGAAACGCATACTTGCAGCATGGTCAGGGTGGCTTATGGATGGATACGTATCTATCTCATATTCGCTGGTTGCTTTCACCATTGCCCCAATCATATTCGGCCCTACGAGATATGCACTTGTTGCTGCCTTCCTCGGAGTTGCAGTTACCTCACTATCACGCATAATCGGGTCACTCATATTCGGCAACTACATCGGCGACAGACTGGGCAGAAAGAGAATGCTCACAATAACGGTGTTCGGGTTCTCAATATTTGGTTTCAGTGTGGGGTTTGTTCCAACATTTGCCCAGGTTGGATACCTTGCCCCGGTTGTGATGTACACAATTCTATTCTTCGTAGGTCTTTTTGCAGGAGCAGAATATGGGGGAGGAGCAGCTCTCGCCTCAGAAAGTGCGCCACCAGAGAAGAGGAATTTTGTGGGAGCTTTCGTTCAGAGTGGCTTTGGAGTCGGCTACTTCGTGGTTTCTCTGGTATATGCTGCCCTTAGCATCCACTTTGGCCAGACCCTTTTCAATAAGACTGACTGGAGATACCTCTTCTACAGTGCCATAATTCCAGGAATTTTTGCAATCATAACACGTTTCGGAACAAAAGACACTGATGTTTTCAACCAGATGGTGAGGGAGAAGAAGGTCGTGAAGCATCCAATGATGGATCTTTTCAGAAAATCCCCGAGGGCACTGGCAATTGCAGTCATAATAACAGCCGGTCTTCTTTTCATAAATTCCGCAACTCTTTCATATTACCCTACGGTAATGCACTATCAGCACATCAGTGACTCAAGCATCGGGCTCTATGTAGCTCTCATAAACCTGATCTCCCTGTTTGGGGTCTGGATTGGCGGCATACTTTCCCTGAAATTTCAGGCCAGGAGGTTTTCAATGCTGTTTTACAGTATTCTATTCCTTGCTCTGTTCTATCCCCTACTTCTGCTTGGTTATTCCACTTCGGGCACACACATTGTTCTCGGTTACGGATTTCAGGCGTTCATAGAGGCCATGGTATTTGCTTCCCTCCCTACATTCCTTGCTGAGACATTCAGCAAGACTTACAGATCCACTGCCATCGGGTTTACCTATAATCTCGGTGCTATAATAGGAGGATTTGCGCCTTCTATAATTTCAGCGTTTGAACTGTCCTCCACCTTTTCTGTCACTCCATGGGCTGTCAGTATATTTGCTCTTACAATTGTTCTGGTGGGCGGTGTTCTTATATCAAGAGAAACATGGACCTCCCATTCGGATAAAGTCAGTGATGTGATCGCAGAATGATCTGACACTGTATTTTCAGATGTGTCAATTTTAATTATGATGATCAGATTCTGAATAATGCCAGAGGATTTAGTTAACAACGTGCACCTGAACCTGCTCAAGGAAACTGAAAAAAAGGCAAGAAGCCAGAACAATTCATTTCCAACTCAGAAAACCATTAAGGGGAGACTCACACTGAACGGAAGCCCTGAATTCGAGGCGACGGTTTCATCTTCGGTTTCGAGATTCACATTCCAGACAGATGAACCACCCGCTCTGGGAGGAACCGGGGTCAATCCGACCCCACTGACCTATCTTCTTTTTGGTCTTGTCTCCTGCTATGCGACTACACTGGCAAATCAGTGTGCACTCTCCGGAATAAAGCTGGAAAAACTAGAAGTAACAGGTGTCATCAATTATGACCTGGGTCCTGTTGTTACGGAGTCAAGCAATCCAATTGTCAAGGATATCACCCTGAAGGTCAACGCAGACAGAGAGATAGGCCAACAGATCAAGGAAGCCAGAAAACACTGTCCATCTCTCTTCGCCATAGAAAACCCCATAAGGACCGAAATAGTTCAGGAATGACTTTTAAGCCATTTTCCTGAGGTCTTTCAATATCAGTTCGGGATCTTCAGTTCCAACAGAAAGCCGGAAGAAATATTCGTCGATTCCAAGTTCATTAAACTCCATTTTACTCAATGATCTGTGGGACATTGTCATTGGATGGGAAATAACTGTTCCAACAGATCCCAAAGTGTTTGCGGGTTCAATGAGGCTCAGTGATTTGAGCCGTTCAAGAGGCTTATCCCCTCTCTCCTTCAGGTGGAACGAAATCACCCCTCCGTAAGCATTCATCATTCTGGAAGCAACCTGATGATCAGGATGGGACTCAAGGCCAGGGTAAATGACATGATCAAAAATACCTTCTTCCTCAAGTTTTCTGGCAATTTTCATTGCACTTGAATTAATTCTTTCCATTCTCAAGGAAAGTGTCTTCAGTCCCCTGATGGCAAGAAAAGCAGTGTTGGGGTCCATATTGGTTCCTATGGTCCTTCTGAATAGATCAATTCTTGATATGATCTCCTGATTTCCACTTGCTGACCCCCCTATTATGTCATTGTGCCCGCCTATGAATTTTGAAAGGCTATGAATTGAAACATCCGATCCGAATGCACAGCCTTTCAGGTTTACTGGAGTAGCAAATGTGGAGTCAGATATCAGTATACCATTCTTGGCATGGACTGCCCTTGCTATCTTTTCAAGGTCATATAAACGGAGAATGGGGTTTGACATGGACTCAACAAGCACAACACTCCCTTCACTGATTGCACTCAATATTGAATCTGTCCCGATTCCTGTGACTTTAACATCCACATTCCATTTTTTCAGGAAATTCAGGGTGAACGCCCTTGTACGCGCAAAGAGATCAAGCGGTATGACCAAACTGCCCCCTGGCTCTACCAGCGTCAGCAAGGTCGTGGAAATGGCTCCCATTCCAGAGGAAAAGCATGTTGTGCCGGGAGTTCCTTCAAAGAAAGATATGATCCTCTCCAGCTCCTCAACAGTAGGGTTCTTTTCTCTGCCGTACCGGTAATGGTCCCCTTCTGGAAGCTTAAAAGCACTGGTCTGGTAAATGGGGAATGTGAGGCTGAACCTCGGTGGATCAACTGTTTCCCTGAATCCAGAATCGTCAGACAACATAGGCACCTCCTCTTACATGGACTTCTTTAAGATTAAACTTCAGTTCATTCAATAATGGAAAACGCAGCAGTTCTCTCTTCAGGGGTTCTAAACTGTCTTCACTGCACACAATAAGCATAGAAGGTCCAGACCCGCTAAGACACACCCCAATGGCTCCAGATTTAATTGCAGCTTCCTTGAGCGGATAGAAAAAAGGGTAAATCTCAGATCTTGAAGGCTCAAAAATGTGGTCATTCATTCCAGTGCTTATCAGGTCTGATTTCCCGCTGGTCAATCCGGAAATGAGAAATGCCAGCGACGAAGTATTTTTGATGTGGTCTACCCTGGAGATCTGTGACGGTATCAATGATCTCATTTTATCAGTCTTTGCCTCGTTTCCAGATATTTGAGGGGCGACTACCACAAAGCGGAGGGAATCGTGTACTTTCAGGGTTCTGCAGACAAGGTTTTTTCCAGGGTTTATAATCGCCAGTCCACCAAGAGTAGAGGCCGCTACATTGTCATAGTGCCTCCCATTTTCAGAGGAAGATTCAGCGTTTCCAGCAATTCTGATCTTCTCCTCATTTGTCATTTTCAGGTCGAATAACTCACAAACAGCAGCCACAGCTGCAGCCGCGGACGACCCGCTTCCACCTAGTCCTGCAGAAACTGGTATTCCCTTTTCAATTTCCAGTGTTATGCTGTCAATGATGCCAAAGGATGACAGTATTTCAAGTGCTGCCCTTCCGGCAGAATTATTCCTGGCATCATTAGGTGTATTAATTGAAACAATGCTGACCTTTCTATTGTTATTCTCCGATAATGAAACAGTTACTCTGTCTTGACCGAAATCATGGCAAAGTGATAGAACATCAAACCCCGGCCCGAGATTCGCTGATGAAGAGAAAGCTATGGCTGTTACAGATTTCAAGAATTGGCCATATCGATTGTACTTAACTTGATTGTTGATAAATTAATTATTCAGGGTAATACAAAATTGTTCGGAATGCAGCTCGATTAGTCGTATCCACAGCCACACTGAACTGCTTCCTCTGATGATTCGTGTTTGGCTCCGCACATCTTGCATTCATGTTCTTTCTCCAATTTTTCTTTCACCTCTAAAAGACCTATTATTTCTCTTATTTAAAAACTTTACGAATCTAACTTTCGACACATAACGAATTAACTTCCGGCAAAACAAAGCTAGATAGGGTCACGATTATATATCGGCAATCGCCTATGGTAGTTGTAGACATGCTGATATAAAAGACTCTGAGTTGTAAGCAGACCATCATGGGATTTGTATTAGGAAGAGTTTTAAAGCAATTCAAAAAAAAGTTTGGGAAATATTGGTGAGCGTCATTATGTCTGGCAGATCTTTATAAAGTTCTCAAAAATTCTGTTTCCGAACTGGGTATTCTGGACTTCAGGGTGAAATTGAAAGGCGAAAATTGCCCTTTCCGGATGCTCGAAGGCCTGAATGTGGCAAGTAGGTGATGACCCCAGAATCCTCATGTTATCTGGTAGTTTCTTCACTTCATCATTATGATTTTCCCAGACAGTGATAATGTCAGGAACCCCCTCAAGAATAGGAGATCTTGAAGAAAAAGACACGGTTGCCTTTCCGAACTCTGGATGTTCTCCAGGTCCGACAACCCCTCCGAAGTTAAGTGCTATGAACTGGGCACCCACACATATCCCAAGAATTGGAAATTCATGCTCCTCAATGTATGCCTTTATATTCCCTAGCTTCGGGAGCTCTGATACAATACTGGGTGCTCCTCCGGAAAGAACAATTCCGTCTGCATCATTAAGATGGGAAGATTCTGATGTGTTTGGCAGTATCTTTGTGTCTACCCCAAGGTCTTTCAGAACCCTGTATTCACGGTGGGTCCACTGCCCACCGTTATCTATCACATAGATTTTCATTGGTCTATTCCATTCCTGGAATGCCGAGTGATTTGCTTATCTCCTTGTATCTGTTTCTTATGGTAACTTCAGTGACACCAGAAACCCTGGCTATCTCTTTCTGAGTTCTGGGCTTTCCAACCATCACGGATGCGATATATATGGAAGCAGCGGCCACTCCAGTTGGTCCCTTTCCAGAAGAAATTCCAAGTTCTATGGATTTCCTTACAATTTCCTCACTCATGATGATCGCCTGTTTGTCCAGATCAAGCTTGCTGCAGAATTGGGCAACATATGAATAAGGTGTTGTGGGTTTAAGGTTAAGGCTCAATTCCTTCGCCAGATGCCTGTAAGCCTTGCCAATTTTCTTCTTGTTCACCTCTGAAGCCTTGGATATTTCATCAAGAGTCCTAGGCAGGTTAACCATTCTGCAGGCTGCATATATGGAAGCACATACAATGCTCTCTATGCTTCTTCCTCTGATAAGGTTCTTTTCAACTGCTCTTCTATAAATAAGCGCTGCGGTTTCCTTAATATCCTTTGGTATCCCAAGTTTCGCTCCGTTATCATTCAGCATCTGAAGGGCAAGAGAGAGATTTCTCTCTGCTGCATTGCTCACCCTTATTCTCTGGTGCCACTTTCTGACCCTATAAATCTGGGCTCTGTTTTTGTGAGGGATTCGTTTTCCATAATAATCCTTGTTTGACCATGATATTTCCGTTGCAAGCCCCTTATCATGCGAAAGAAAAGTCATTGGTGATCCGGTTCTCGCACGTCTATCATCCTGTTCAGAATCAAAAGCACGCCACTCAGGTCCCTGGTCAATAAAAGAGTCCTCCAAAACCATTCCACAGTCGTTACAAATCAGTTCTCCCCGTTCATAATCCCTAATCAAATGCTCTGAACTGCATTCAGGGCATTTTTTTGTAATATCATGTTCAACATTTGTAGCCATTATAACACCTATTGGGTTTAAGTACCCACATCTATATCTCTATTAAACCTTTTTGGTGAGGGTTCACACTGGTGGTTCAGTTCAATTAGTATTTCTCTGGCTATGCTCAGGTTATTTTGAACTGTATGGGAGTAAATTACTATGTTTTCTTTCTGGCTCTTTCCATCATCATTTTAAATAGCTTTCTTATAAACAGATAACCGCTCAAAAAATGGAAAAAAATGGATTTCTGGCCTCAAAATTCAGGCTTTGTTCTTAGGTTCCTCTTTGGGTGCGTTTTGAATTAATTCATTCAGGTCTCTTATTGGGGCCTTAGGAGACATTATTTGAGAGATAGCCCAGAATATTATCGCATATACGATCAGTACGATAGTATCATAGGGATAAGCGAGTATACCTAATCCACCGGTTGAAGTTCCGCCTATGTAGGAAAGCACTATCAACCCTATTATGTATACAGGAATCCATGCAGAATGTTTCAAGCCTATTTTTGCCTTATCACCAGTGAGTCCCTGATAAAGGAAAACTATACTGCCAGCAAGTGTCGCAATAAGGGCATAGAGGGTAGTGGGATAGGTTGCCCAGTATATAAGCAGTGAGGCTGCGATAAAACCGGCCAAAGACCACACGTTTATACCTGGCACTCTAAATGGCCTTTTAACATCCGGATAAAGGCGTCTCAACACCGGCACTGAAGCGTTAACTATTGCAAAGTTCACTGATCCTGCAACCACAACAAAATCAACCAGTGCATACCAGCTCGGATATGGTATTATGAAGATAACTGCTAGTACAGACGCAAGTATGATGGCCAAAGTAGGGGCACCTCTTCTGTTTGTTTTACCGAATGCCTTGGGAAGCGCCCCTTCCTTTGCATATCCATAAATGATCCTAGCACCTCCAGTAAGATCGGTGCCGAACGTTCCCAGCGGTGAATAAATTGCAAAAACGAGGGCCAGAACGACCAGGCCAGAGAGAAGAGCTCCGCCGGCTCCTAGAACAGTTATTCCTGCAGCCTCTTTCATAATATCTGCCAGAGGAGATCCGAGTTTGGAGACCGCATTCCAATCACCTGGTCCAGTAGAATTTGGAACAAGTGCAAAATCTACCGCACCAACTATGACCACAGCGATCAGGATGTAGAGTATACTCTGAATTACAAGGGTAAGAACAACGGCCCTTGGCACATTCTTTCCCGGATTCTTAACTTCACCAGCCATATCAGCAACCTGTCTGTAACCGCCAAAGGAAAACAGGATGCCGGTAGCCGGAATCGCGATGAATATTCCAGAGAAATTCTTAGGGATGAATGATGGGGTGCTGAAATTGCTTGTGTGAAACAGTAGTAGAGGTACAAGTATTATGAACGCAACCACCCCTCCAATTTTAAACCATGTCAGAACTGAATTAAATCTCCCAAATTTTCCAATCCCAATCAGGTTCAATGTTGCAAAGAAAACAGTAAGCAGAATTGATACCCCTACCCCTTCTAAGGTCAGTACCCCGGACGTTTTGTTGAAAAGAGATGGAACGTAATACGACGCATATGTTGATACAGCGATAGCCTCAATCGGCGGAATCATTATAGTCCAGACCAGCAGACCCCAGCCACCCATGAATCCACCATAATTTCCGAAGGAGTAGTATGAGATCCTTGCACTAATCCCCGATCTCGGAGCCATGGATGAAATCTCTGCGTAAGGTATGGTGACAATTGCGATCAGTATGGCAGCCACTATCCATGATAGAATAACCCCTGGTCCGGCATAAGCAGTTCCACCAGCTGCAGCAAAGAGTATACCTGAACCAATGGCTGCTCCAATACCGAACAAGACGGCGTCCTGAAGGGTAAGTTTACGGACAAGGGTGCCCCCTTTTTCCACGTCAACTTCTGTGTCTCTGACCTTTGATGGTCCTCCAATATTTGGCCCACTTTCTGTTACCATTATTCTTATATTGTGTAACATATTTATAAACATTGGTAAGCAAATATTTTAAAAAATAGATTTAGAAACTATCTCGTTAATTCCATCAGACAGGTAATCGGAACATTTTCTAATCAATTATTGGCGGGGAACATCTAAACCTACTGGAATGCTTATTGAAGGACTCTTATCACACTCTCATTTGGATTCAAGTTTAATGCTTTGGATCAGCGCGTCCGAAGAATAAGGCAGTCTTCCAATGATTCCTTTCCCTTATCTTTAGCAATATACCCTTCGCTGTCATAAACTAATCCCTGTGTGTTTAAAACTAATATTCAAATGATCAAATGAGATTTTAATCTATACATGGATATCTCTTCGTGAATGGAAAAAAATACGATCATTCTACTCATGAGGAAATCATTGTTTCCAGGTTAAATCCGGAGAGTTATAATGACTTCAAGACTCTTCGCCTGGAGAGCCTAAGAGTTGATAGCCAGGCTTTCGGTAGTTCATATGAAGAAGAGATCAATTTTGTAGAAGAAATCTGGAAATCAAGGATTGTCAATATGTTATTCGCGATATACAAAAACAAACTTGCAGGAATGATAGGATTCCTGCCCAGAACCCGGATTAAAACAGGCCATGTGGCGGATATTTTCAGTTTTTATGTCTGCAAAGAATATCGGGGATTAGGAATTGGATGGAAGCTTCTGAATGAAGCGCTTCTTGAAATTAGGAATAACCAAAAAATCATAAAAATCAGCCTGAGTGTAAATAGTGAGATGGAAGCGGCAATACATCTATATAAAAAGTGTGGGTTCAATATCTCAGGAAGGCTTGAAAGAGAGCTTAAATTAAATGGAAATTTCTACGACGAGTTTACAATGGAAAAATTGATTCAGTCGTAAAGGAAATAAGCCATTTACGTTCCCTCTTTCCGCTCACCACTTTCCTGTCTTCGTTTGCATTAATGCTTTTATTTTACCTTATGCGAGTCATGGTTGTACGGGGCGTGCAAATCTTTTTGAATGTAAAAGCAGGTAAGACCCTGCTGATCCTTTACCTTATTCTTTACCGCTCATAAGGTGCCCCGATAATGCGAGACCCCAGAGAAGGGTTGGGTATACGATCATGCGCTCCATTCCTCCAGGTCCAAGTTCATATGTTCTACCTGTAGCATACAGAAAGATTGACACCAGTACTAATATGCCAACAAGGAAAGAAAATACTCTCAGTGGGGTGCCTTTATGGGATACAAATAAAAGTTCTGTCAAACCACCGAAAATGAAAGCAATAAAGGCGAAATAAGAATGCAGTGGGTATCTGATGATATATGGAAAAATTCCAACTCCGAAAGCCCCTATTCCAACCAGAGCAAGCGTAACATGCCATGCCTCTTTTTTCTTATCCGATAAAAGGATTATCGATGAAATAATAATTAGCGCTCCCATTAGAAGTATGGAATAGTAAAAGATGTATCCATGAGCACCAATTCCCAAACTACTTATGGAATCCATGTGTACTGAATAGTTTGGTGCTAGTGCCTCGGTTATAAGAATCGCCATTGAAAAAGTAAATACCCCAATAAATACCAGAACACCGGCTATACGTTGATTATTCATTTTAGCTTAAATTCATACTAAATTTATAAATATTTTGACTTAAAATTGAACGTTAAACTCCAACTCTTCTCAGGAAGGACTGAAGGGCAATTAAGAGAACATTTGTGAAAGGGGGCTTACTGAAAACCATATTCAAACAAAAAAATCGCTCAATCATTGAGAACTTTCAGGAAAATATTTTAATATCTCGCCTGAACATTGTTATCAGTAATTAACATGAAACCTAATATTTCCTGAAGAAGTGAACGGAGGGATTTGAACTAGCTACACGCGACCACATAACTCCCGGCCTCCTTCAGGCTTTCCTGAATTTAGAACTTTTAAACTTTGGTTGGGCGCGATATCATTCATAAGATAAGAATACAGGAATATTAGGTGATCGAAAGACATATTCACCAATAGAATCTGAAAGTGAGGGCATACAATGGATAGTCGAATACGTGACTGCAATGAACAAGCAGGGATCTACAAATTGATAGAAAAGTGAACTCAAAATCTTTCAGAATGGGGTTTTTAATGCACATAAACTACTTTCAGTAAAGGAAGCAAATGGCTGGGTTTGAATCAACTACATTGATGTAAAATGCTTTGAACAAACAACCCTTTTAATGAATCATGCGAAATACACTACTTTGATTCCTGCGGAACGGTATATACCTGATTTTTAAATTTCAAATTCCCTGTCTCTAGTTATTAGTTCAATGTCCGCTTTTGTTGACTCCATTATTGCGTGCACGTAAGAGAGGTGAAGTAAATCCAGTGTCCTCATCGGAATATCTCTTGAGAGTTCAACAGTGAACGACATGATGTTGCTGTAATGCCCAATAGGCATTTCAACCTGAGTTTGTTGCACTGGAAGAAACAGAAGATCAAACGTCTGGATAATATATAGTATCACGGCGTATAAGCTGGATGCTCTGTCTCCAGAAAGTTCATCCATGAGAGTCACAAAATTCTTATTTCTCGGCAGAACTGAACTTAGTTCAGTGATCACTAGCTCAGAAACTACCTTTCCGGGCTTCTGGAGCACTTCGAACGAACTATTGGTGGATGGTTCCTCCGGATCAAGGGCAGAGACAATTACGCTCGTGTCAACATATTTCAATTGAACCTGTCCCTGTTAACCAGAATTTCTTTTAGGCTCCCTGACAATTCGTTTGACGGTCTTTCAGTAGTTTTCTCCATTGACTTAAGCCTCTCAACTTTCTCTGAGACATCTGGAAAGTTCGAAGCAGAAGTTATTCCCGCTGACAGAATATACCTGAGTGCATCACTCTTTGTCCTGAAAAGACCTGATCTAAGCATTCGATTGATGAACTTGGAGGTCTCTTCATCAATTCGGATGTGGATTGTCTCTTTTGCCATTAAGGGTAAGTAATTGTAATGTTATTTATCAAGTATTTCGGTTCAGGGTAATTCGCTGCTGGCGAACTCGAACTTTGGTTAAACATAACAAGATCATGGAATTCTATGAAGAAAGCCGATAGGAGGAAGCCACTGGATATATCGAACACGCGACCTGCTGACTAAGAGAGAGGGAAAAGAAGGGTTCTCATAAAGCACAGACCAACGTTGAGTGTGACATTCTCTTCGCCAG
This sequence comes from Thermoplasmatota archaeon, assembly GCA_023379355.1. Next base: position 23,957 of record JAMCUD010000110.1, on the reverse strand, counting down.
CGTCTATTACAATAACCCTATGAGTTTATTGAGTCCATTCTTCCAGCTCTCGGAAAACTGAGCCATATCTTTTATGGCTTCTCTTCCAAGATCTGTAATAGTATACATCTGTCTTGCCCGCTCTCCCTGCATTATTTCACGCCTTTGTATATATCCCTCATTTTCCAGTGAGCCAAGAGCGGGATATATAGAGCCAGCGGTCGGTCTCCAGTAACCTTGTGTGCGCAGGGAAATGTCATTCATTATTTCATATCCATGCATGGGTTTATCTTCAATAATTTTAAGTATCAAAGGCTTGAGTACTCCTGGCGGGATAAGACTCACTTTGAAGGGTCCGCATCTACAGGAGCAATTTTTATCCACTTACTTTCCAACCTCCTTTCTTAGTAGTTCCTTCTGAATTTCAATTTCTTTCAATTCTTCCCTCTTTGCCGCAATTGTTTCATACAGTTTCTCTATTTTTTCTATCTCAAGAACTTTTGCATGATGCAGTGCACAGAGTTCACAACCGTATACTCTTACTACTCCGTCTATTTCAAACGGAAACTCCTTACCTGGCATTACAGCATCGCCACAGTCAGCACATTTCAACATTCCCAATCACCTCTCAATTTTTGTGGAGTTAAGTTTACTCCACATTCTCGTTTTTGTGCGACTTGATCCTTGTCAGTTTCCTCTCTAACAAAGATATTTCATTCTCCAACTGTTCCTTGTAGTCCTGAAGGTCTTCAGCAACATCCTTTTCCGATTTGTTCCGAAACATCTGGCCACATCCAGACATTCTGGTTTCCATGTATTCGTTGTCGCATCCACACCTGTTTTTATTCATTCCATACATTTTTTTCACCTTATCAGAGTATTATAGTTTCCTATATAATGCTGTCGATATATCGCTGACGATTTCAAGAAACTTCCATGGAATGATTATAAAAAACACATAAATTTATACAAATTCGTCGCTGAATTTACTTCCTTGGATTCGTGGGTATTGTCGAATATAAATTAATTTTCCACATCTCCCCCACTTGGCCTTAGTGAGAATATTGCGTTAAAACAGGCTTAGAATTTGTCCACCGTTATATTCATTCAATCCAGTGCTGTACAGACCCATTGAAAAATACCATGCTGTGAAAAAAGCCCATTAGCCAGCAAGGAAAAGGTGCTTGGATGAGTTTGGTGCTTCTTGGATTGAAGTTACCCTTACACAGTTGAAGCTATTCATAATCTTTATTATCCTCTGGATAATAATCTTTTATGCCACTTGTAAGACAGATCTTGAATGAGGAACGCTCGTGTGCTTCATACATCGTCGGATGCCCCAGTTCCGGAAAAGCATTTGTAATCGATCCTAAAGATGAAGTGAATTCATACATTAAGATGGCCGGTTCTATGGCACTGAAGATAGAGGGTATAATAGAGACTCACATTCACGCCGACCATATCTCCGGTGCTAAGAAATTAAATACAGTTACAGGTGCTCCCATTTATATGTTTGAAGATGCAAAGGTGAGATTTGGTTTCCTCCCACTGAAGGAAGGAAATACCATGAAAATAGGAAATGCACGGATTGAGGTATTACACACACCAGGGCACACACAGGAGAGCATATCCTTGGTGTATTACGATGATAAAAGAAATCCTGAAACTCCCTCAACAATCTTCACGGGAGACACGCTATTTGTTGGCGATGTGGGAAGATCAGACATTTCTGGAATGGATACCTCGTATGAATTATACGAAAGCATAACGGAAAAAATATTGCGTCTGCCGGACTTTGTTGAATTGATGCCTGCACACTATTCAGGCTCCGCCTGCGGTGCTGAAATGAGCCCAAAAGCCTCTTCGACACTTGGGTATGAACGGCTCTGCAATCCTCTCCTTCAGACGGACTCATACAGTGATTTCAGAAAAAAAATTGGAGAAATACAACTTCAACCCTTACCTGAAAAGGAAAAGATAAGGGAGATAAACATTGGGGCAAATTAAGACGTCAGACATGGAAGATAATGCAGATGCACGTTCCAAAATATTGGATGAGCTCGAATATCTTGGGCTTACACACTATGAGGCTGAGTTATTTCTCACCCTATCCTGCGGAGGAATGACGGCAAGAGGGCTTTCCCAAACAACTGAGATTCCTTATACAAAAGTATACGCAGTTTTGGAGAGATTGATCCAACTTAATCTGGTACAGAGGGTATCAAGCAGTCCTTCCTTGTTTTCAATCGCTGAACCGGACATTGTTATTGGTATCCTTTGTGATGAGGTCAGATCCAGGATCGATGGGATTGAGGGACACATAACCAATTACCTGTCAGTTGTCAGGAGGAATGTAATCAGATCGGGTGATCTCAAGGTGTCCTGGAACATAGTTGGTTCCAGTAAGGTACAGTCTTACCTCCAGACCATGATAAAAAAAGCACGGCGTTCAATTTATGTGATGGACCCGGGTATCAGAACAGTCGACAGTAAATTGCATGAAATAATCAAATCTAGGACGGATGTTCAGTTGAAAATGATATTTTCCTCCAGCGAAGCAAAAGAAATTCCAGATGATCTCATACCATTCTCAAGAATATATGACAGGTTGAATTCAAGGTACTATGTTTTTGACGATGAAACCTCATTTATGATATCTATGGAGAAAGACCATGAGATATATGGAATAGTGGAACCATGCAGTAATTGCGTTTTGCAGTCCGGAGAACATTTCGAAATGATATGGGACAAATCCCGGCCTGCATGCCCCTAAGGATGATTCATATTGACATACACAAAAAACGGTGCCCAATCAGAAAGATTAACACATGACGGTACACAGTACATTATCCTCCTGTTACTGACCCTTTTCATTGGGTGGTTTCTGGGTATAGAGCGTGTTCTCGTCCCAGCAATGGCTAAGGACATTTATCATATTTCATCTTATTTATACATACTCTCATTTCTGGCGGCTTTTGGCTTCACAAAGAGTGTACTCAATCTCGTTTCCGGAAAAATATCAGATGACATTGGAAGAAAGAAACTGCTGCTTATAGGTTGGCTGGTCGCTATTCCAGTTCCTTTCATATTCTACTTCTCAACAAGCTGGAATATGATTGTACTTGCCAATATCGGGGTAGGCGTTAATCAGGCATTCGCATGGACTATGACAGTAACCGCCGGACTGGATCTGAGCAGAAGCACATCCCGAGGCCTTACTGTTGGGCTGAACGAGGCAGCTGGCTACATAGGTCAGGCTACGGCGGGAGTCATTACGGGCTATATGGCTGCGTCATATGGGTTAAGGGGAGCGTCATTCCTGTTCGGAATCGTGATCGTAATTGTGGCAATAGGAACAACTGCACTTACAATAAGGGAAACTGTAGGCTTTGCCAGATCAGAAGACGTAGGGATAAACCAACCGGGTAGTTCAGTTTCATTCATGAAGATGTTTACAGATACATCATGGTCAAACAGGCTCCTCTTTTCTTATTCACAGGCCGGTCTCGTTGAGAAATTCGTGGATGTTGTATTCTGGGGACTCATGCCATTGTACCTTCTTTCACTTCACTTCAGCCTGTTTACTGCAGCTGTTTTGGTTGGAATTTATCAGATGACGTGGGGGGTGCTCCAGATTATAACGGGAAGACTGTCGGATCATATTGGCCGCAATGTGCTTATAATTACAGGTTTCTGGATTGATTCAACTGCCATGGTAGGTTTCGTTTTCTTTCATGGAATTCTAATTATTGCCTTGCTGAGTTTTCTTTCAGGTCTCGGAATGGCGTTTCTGTATCCTGTTCTCATTGCTTCGGTAAACGACAAAGTCAAACCATCTGAAAGGGGCACAAGACTTGGTATCTACAGGCTCTGGCGAGATTCCGGCTATGGGTTCGGCGCTATCTTTGTGGGAATATTGGCAAGCGCGTTGAATATTAGATCCGTGTTTATAGGTGTCGCACTACTGATGGCTGTTTCAGGTGGAATCGTTATGATTGCCTGCAGGATTAATCATCAAGTCCTTGGTAACGTAACTAAGTAACAAAATTGCAGTTAAAGTGGAAACAGTTAGGAAAAATTCTTCCCACATTGGATACGGAGGTCTCAGAGAATGAAAATCAGCATCGTTAGGCCTTTTAAGGTTACTCAAAGGATTATTATCCTGTAATAGTGGTCCTATATAAGCACATTAAGTCGATACTCATGGTTTAAAGATCAGCTAATGTACTCAAATGCTTAAGAAATTCTAGAACCACTGTTAAAGTTTTTTTGGATGAACAAACAAAAATAATTCAAGAAGTATTTTCAATGACCTAGAATAAGCAACAATACAGCTATTTTTTATTCTTCGTCAATCCCATCTGGAACCTCTCTCTCAGATCGGGGTTCGCAACTATCTGCTTCAGCAATGTTTTAAGGGTCAGCTGAATTTTAAGTAAAATATACAATAAATTTCATTGCAAATTGGATTGTTTTCAATGAATGTGGTTTCTGAAAGTAAGAAAAGAGCCACTGAGGGGATTTGAACCCCCGACCTGCTGATTACGAATCAGCCGCTATACCCCTAAGCCACAGTGGCACATATTTCGTATTCTGAATGAAAAAGAGAATAAAAATACTCGCAGGAATAATGAGGGCAAGACAAAGATCTCAAAATCTACAATTTGAGGTTAGAATGAACTTGCAAGAGATATCAGATCGGCCGCAGTCTCTTCTGGTTTCGTAATCATAGGCCAGTGTCCGGAAACTATTATTTTATGTGGGCCAAAGAGACCAAACTTTATCAATTCTTCCGGATCATCACCGCCTCCTGTGCATAAAATATGGGCTTTCTTTATGCTGGGGTAGTTGGCGCTGAGCTGGATAGAATCTGCTATGTACTTGTAGGGAAGGGGAGTTATTCTCGAATAGAAAATTCTCTTCTGTTCTGGGGAAAAATCACCTCCGATCTTTGAAAATAACTCGTCAGTTAAAACATAATATCCGCCCCATTTCTTATTTACATCATCAAGAAATTCGTTTCTGTCCTTTTCATTCCATTGATCCACACCACCCTGCATTTCTTCAGTGTATTGGGGGATGGATGAATCAAGGAATATCAAGCCGGAAATAGAATCATGATTGAGATCAGCAACCTTGGCTGCAACGGTCCCTGCAAAACTGTGTCCTACTATTACCGGGTGGTTAACTCCATCATATCTGATAACATTCAGGACATCCTCTACAGCATCCTGATGCTTGAGATCAGGGCGTGCCAGATGAATCCTGTCGCCCATACCGGTTAAGGTAATTGGGAAGACCCTGTGCCCTTTACTTCTTAAAATATCAGCAACATCGTTCCAAACCCAGCTTCCAAGCCAGGCTCCGGGAATGAGGACGAAATCCATGAAATTTAATAATATAGTCTCTATTAATTTTTGCGTAGCGGAAAATTTACAATTTTTGATCGATTTATTTTTCCTGAATGGTTGGCATAATCTCGCTCACTGAGCTTTCATAAAGCCGTTTCTGGATCGCAATCTGGAATGCCTCTCCTATTATCAATCCAGTGAGGAATATAAGGAGAACTGATAAAATGAACCCCTGGGTTATATCATAGAAGATCTCAATGTAAACACGTACAATAAAAGCCGTAGTCCATGTAAGGGAGATCAAAGCCGACCTTTTGTAGTAAAGCACTCCCTTCTTCCTGATGAACACAACGCCATGCTTGAAAACTGTTGATATGAGTAAGCCAAAAAAGAAGGCTATGGAACAGTACAATAAACTCAGAGTGTCCAGCCCATACAGGGATACCCCTGAAAATGCAAAGTACAGAAGAGGGGAAGTTATTATGGATCCCCTCTTGAACCTGTGTCCCAGAATGATTCTTGATATTCTCCTGCCTACAAATATTGCAACGAAACCGAAGAAGAATTCGTACTTGTAACGGAATATTGTGCTGTAGATTAGAGTCTCCCAGGACTCTATCAGTGAGGAGGATATTAGCATCTGTCTGGAGACTCTAACCTTCTTGGAGATGATAAATCTATCTCTTCATTCCTCCTTGAATATATGCCAAGCCCGGATGGGACCTTTGGATAAAAGAATGTAGATTTCTGCGGAAGAAGGCATCCTCTCTTCAGGAAGTTAAGGAATTCACTCTTGTCCCAAGAGGGAACAAGAATTGCTATACCACCATGGGAATCCACAGCTTCAATGGCTTCGGCAATATTGTAAGCGTACGAAACCTCCTTTTCCAATTCAGAATCAGACAGGCCCAGGCACTTTCTAAGTATGAGGTTGTCTACAACCTCGGGCGGGGATCCTGAAATGGCCTCCCTGGGAGTCAGTTTATAGTAATCACCGTCATATATCTGGATCTCTCCCGCCTGTGATGGCAAATTCATCATCTCAACATCAAAATATCTTTTGAGGTTTTCCATAAAGGCAGTTCCGTTGGTTTTACCCGTCACAAGCCGATGTATTCCGGAAATCAGCAGTGATTCATTGTAATATGAGGTGACATATGAGAATGAATACTTCCAGAAGTCTGACTTATTGTTTCCTGAGGAGAAGATGTCCTTAGTAGCCTTGAGACGATGATGTCCATCCGCAACAATCGCTCTGCCCTGCGAAACTGAAAGTGAAATCTTTTCAATGGTCTCTCTCTGGTCAATGCAGTAGGCATGGTTCACGACACCAACCGGTTCTTCGAAGGTACTGTATGGGATCTTTCCCTTTATGGCCTGTCTCAATTCTCGATCAAAGGACTGGGACTCAGTCACGAGGAAAATCGGCTCCACCTGGGACTCAATCTGGAGCATCAGTTTTTTTCTCTCTTCAACGAAGTGCTCAAAGGTTTTTTCATGGGGCAGAACATCATCCCTCTCACTGGAACTCTCCACTATACCTATAACACCGATCCTTGACTGGGCCCTTCCGAAACCGGGAAAATCCTGAACAAGTACAATCATAACCTCCTTTTCGGCAAATGACAGCACCCCTTCACGGACCCAGCTGTCAAATTGTTGTCTTGCTTTATCCGGGCTGTTTGGTGATGTCAGGTGGTATATGTTTACAGGCCTTGACAGTAGGTCCTTCTCCTGTTCCTCGGAAATTGTGTCGAATGGTGGTGAGACGGCCCTGTCCAGTGGTATTTTAAAATATACCGGCTTGAATGGTTTCAGGTTCATCTGCATCAGTCCTTGAGCATAGAGTGTATCTTCTCAAGATCCTTGGCATATCCTTGCTCTCCAAGAGGGGTTTCAAGTATCAAGGGTCTGTCCCAGAATCTTCTGTCCTTCACAAAATTTGAGATGCCTTCAACTCCAAGGGTCCCATCACCAATCTGCTCATGCCTGTCCACTCTGCTTCCCATTCCTTTCTTCGAGTCGTTAAGGTGAAAACCTCCAAGGTTTTTGAATCCAAGGACGCTGTTGAATCTATCCATGGTTTCGGAATAGCCTTCTGCTGATCTTATGTCATATCCTGAAGCCCATACGTGGCAGGTATCGAAACATATACCGACCTTACCCTTTAACTCCACTTCGTCAAGCATTTCTGCCAGTTCTTCAAAGGTGCTTCCTACAGTTCTTCCCTGCCCCGCCGATGTTTCCAGCAGTATCCTGACTTTCTGGTCCTTGCTGATCACCGAATTAAGGTTATCACCCACTGTTTTTATGGATATAGCCCTGTCACCATCACCAGCAGATCCAGGGTGAAATGTGAGCAGATCGACACCAAGTTCGTCTGCTCTCCTTATTTCCTCTTTAAATGCATCGAGGACTTTCGCCCTTAATACGGGGTCCACAGACCCCATGTTCAGCAGATAGGAGGCATGTATCATTATGCTGCTCATTCCGGCACTGATCACACCATGGCGGAATTTCTCAACATCCTCTGGGCCAAAAGGTTTCGATTTCCACTGCATCTGATTCTTGGAGAATATCTGAAATGTTGTGAATGAAAAAGCAGAGGCTCTATCCACGGAAGACCAAATTCCGCCGGAGGTAGAGACATGGCCCCCCAAACAAGGTGAATTGATCATTGCTGAACACCACTCATCCTATTTCACCCTGAATTATCATCCTGACAAACTGATATACGTGGAGAGCGAGAGCAGGGTTATCTGTGTACCCGCAAGCATCCATGTCTGGGCCGGCGAGCATGGCTCTGGTTTGATCGCATACTATATCGGTGGCAATTAGACCCTCCTTTCTGAACACCTCAGCATCCTGCGGGACCCTCTTATTTGGCGGAGTCACAAAGATGACCTTGACACCCCTCTTTATTGCATATTCAAGATTTTTCCTCAATTCAGTCCTTATCTCTCTTACCTTTGGGGTGCATATTATGAGCTCCTTCTCGGCAAGGTTCACCATTTCTGCCATTTTCGACATTACCTTCTGGTTTCCATATATTGTGTAAACCAGTTGCGGCTCCCCCTTTGATGGAACGGCGTCCTGTAGCTCCTTGAGCCTCTTGAAGAGAAGGTCAAATTTATCTTGATATTCAGACCTTAGTTTTCCAAGGTCCACTGACCGAAACATCTTAGGTCTTCCGTCCGTTTCCTTGGCAAATCCCTTTCCCACAAGGGATTCCATTACTTTGTATGCTGATGTTCTGGGTATCTTTGCAGTATCGGCGACAGTATCTGCATTTGCAACTCCATGGAAAATGAGGGCAGAAAAGGCCTGAGCCTCATAGGAAGACATTCCAAGAAGTTTGAGCATATCAGAAACCTCGGATAATTGCTCCAAATTAGCTTCCATAGCTACTAATGAAATACATATTTAAAATTTTTTCTATTCCAAAATCATATATCTGATTTGTTAATTTTAAGGAAATACAAACAATATGAATGAATTATAAAAATCATTATTTGTTGCGAAAATAGCTATTATATTTCACAACAATCCAGCCGATCTCACGAAAGGCAGCCCTCAAATACATACGCTCTTGACCGGAACCAGAGCCGACATAAGCCTGAGAGAAGGGACAGAATTACATGCATTCAAACTATATTGAAATGCCGGTAGGTGAAAGGTCAACAAACTTAACATTAAGATGCCATTACAGTAAGCTATGCAAGATATCATCAAACAGATCCTGAAGGAAGATCCATTCCTCAGTCAAATGGGAGGGGTCGAACTCGTGGAATCTGGAGATGGCTTTGTTAAGATTAAGACTCAATTTTCCACTTCAATCTCTAGATCGGGAGGAATAATGCATGGTGGTGCAATAATGAGTCTTCTGGACACTGCCGGGGGTCTGTCAATAGTTACCAGAGGCAATCTGGTCAATCAGGTAACCGTTAACCTCAATACAGATTTTATGAGACCAATATCCAGCGGTCCTGTGATAGCTACAGGAAAAATTACAAAGGAGGGTCAGAGACTGGTTTTCTGTGAAATGGAAATTCATGATGGAGAGGGAAAACTCTGTGCCAGGGGAACAGGTTCCTGGTTTGTTTTCAGGTGAGTGTATGGATCTGCCGGAGAATGAAAGGTATGAGGAGTTCCTTAAGGGAAAAACAGTCATTGTAGCAGTCACAGGGAGCATTTCCATCTATCGGACGCCTGATATTATAAGAGGACTAAGAAGGGAGGGTGCCGAGGTAAAAGTTGTGATCTCCAGTGAGGCTGCTGAACTTGTGGGAAAAAAGGTTTTCCAGTGGGCATCAGATAATGAGGTGATCTCAGATATAACGGGAAGGGTAGAGCACGTTTCGGAATTCCACGGCGATCCATCCTCAAAGATCATGGCTGTCATTCCTGCAACATACAACTTCATTGGAAAGGCTGCATCAGGAATTGCTGATGATCCACCTTCTCTTTTCTTCAGCTTTGCCCATGGGAATGGGAATCGAGTTCTATTGTCACCAACGATGCATGAAGCAATGCTCTACAATCCGGCAGTTCAGAAAAACCTTGAGTTCCTGCAGAATAACGGAGTTGAAGTCGTACCTCCCAGGATTGAAGAGGGCAAGGCAAAGATAGAGGACAATGACACCGTAATTGACTGGGTATGCCGGGTATCCGGTTCTTATATTCTCAAAGGAAAAACAGTTCTCATACTGGGAGGTAAAAGCTCAGAGGTGATCGATTCAGTGAGATCAATCACAAATGGAAGCACGGGTCTGACCGCACTCTGGATTGCCAGGAATGCCTTCAGGCTAGGGGCTGAGAAGGTTGTTTATATAGGCAACTCATCATACGATCTCCCATCCTACGTGCATCACATATCTGCAAATTCATCTGACGAGTTCGAATCCAGGGGACTGGAATCAATTGGGCTGTATAATCCCGATATTATCCTTGTTCCCGCTTCCCTCTCGGACTTCAGAATCACATCCCCGGAGAATGGCAAACTGGATGGAGGCCAGGAAATTGATCTCAAGCTTGTCCCAAGATCCAAAATCATCACCAGGATAAGGAAAAAAACCAAGTCTCTGATCGTTGGGTTCAAGCTTTCTGCCTCAAGGGATTCTGATCCGAAAAAGATCGAAGATCTCCTGAAGATTTGCGATATGCTTGTTGTGAACGATCTCGCAGGTGGAAAGAAGCCATTCGGGCCCGGGAACAAAAGTTACGTAATTCATGGAGGTCCGGAAATAGTAAGATCAACAATGAGTAAACCGGAGCTCTCCCTGACCATACTGGAGATGGCAGGAATGAAGATGGAGGAGAAAGCCTATGAAGGCTATAATGGTACAGAGTAGGCGAATGAACCTTGAGACTGCCTCTGCGTATATTGACAGGTTGAGGGATGATATTCCGAGGTCATCAGGTTCTGTTATAGTCATGCCTGAAAAGTGGATCACTGATGAGATTGAATTCGGATCAACCAGCCATTCCTCTCTGATGGAAACATTCCGGGAGTTCAGTCTTGACAAAGACTGCATCTTCATACCGGGGAGCCTGAATGTGAGAGAAGGGGATACCCTGAAGAACAGGGCCTACATCTTTGAAAGAGGAAAATATCTTGGTTTGCAGGACAAAATATCTCTATACAGGATGGAATCCGGAAGGTTCACCCCCGGAAAGAAGATAGAGGCCTTCGATTGTCGGCACTTCAAACTTGGAGTCTCTGTCTGCTATGATCTGGATTTTCCATATTACACAAAGGTCATGGCAGAGAGGGGTGTAACGGTTCTAGCAAATCCATCGCTCATAGTCTCTAAATATCACAGGATGTGGCATATCTATGTGCGTGGAAGGTCTCTGGAAAACAGAATACCGGTAATTTCGGTAAACTCCCTTAGTGAACCTTTCCAGGGAAACTCCATAATCACAGGAATGAGAGATGAGGGTGATGGAATTGTCCTTGAAGAGGAGAATGCCGGGTCAGAGGAAATATATTACTCAGAACTGGATTATTCCTATCTTCCTGAACTGGTAAGAAAGAGAAGGGAAGAAGATCCGGGAGTTTATGCCTTTCCTGAAAGATGAGCATTTGCAAGGAATTCTAAAATGATTGATGCCGTTTCTTCAGAATTTGTATAATGAGGAATGTGGCCCGCCTCTTCAATTAATCTGAATAAACTTCCTCTGATATTGTCTGCGATTGTAATACCATACTCAGATGGGATTATTTTATCCTTCTTTCCCCAGATTATTAGGGTAGGGCAGGTTATGCCTTGAAGATCGGTGGACTTAATCTTCTCAGTCTCTCTGGAATTGTTCTCCAAAATCTTACTGATGATTTCCCGATTATTGCTCGGGTATTCCCTCATGACTCTCTCCAGGAATCCATTTATTCTTTCGTCGCCATCCTCACCAATTGTCTTATTTATTCCAGCACTGTCTATCAGGATCAGGGCTTCAATGTCGCCGAAATGTATACAGTAGGCTGTGGCGATCCAACCTCCGTAGGAATTGCCAATTAGTATGGGTTTTTCTATACCCTCCTTTATGAAGAAGTTCCTTAATGCAGCTACCTGATCCCTGATTGACCACCCTTCCAGCCTCAGGGTGGATTTCCCATGCCCGGGAAGGTCAGGAAGTATAATCCTGAAATCCTTCGGAATCAGGCCTATGAGTTTCATCCAGTTGTTTCCCAGTCCGCCTACACCATGGAGGAAAACCATGGGCTTGTCCCCCGGGCGCTCAAGATATGAAATCACTCCGTTATCCAGGTTAGTGTATTTCCTGGTCAATGTCAATGTTCCGCAGCCTCCGCTGATTTAGAAGAAATATTGACTCTTTGTCGTACATAAATGGAAAAGATCACAAAGGTTATGATTGCAAGGGCACCAAAAATATCAACGAATACCCACACCAGAGTACCATCGAAAAGAAATGCTGAAATCAGAAATGCTCCAGCCGACGGGCCAAGTGCCCTTCCTGTCGAATTGACCATCCCTAAAAATCCCATGTATCTGGCAACTCTGTCTGATGGGGCAATTCTTGAGACTACAGAATTCATTATGGGGGATGTCATATTTTCCCCGACTGTTATTATTGCCATGGAAAGCATCAGGCCGGCAAGGTTTCTGGAAAAGGCTACAGATAGATATCCCAGGCTGTAAAAAATGGCCCCCAGAATCATGGGCACCATGTCCTGGAATCTCCGGAGAAGGTTAGTTATCGGGTACTGCCCTATCACCACGATTATTCCATTGACTGCATATATGTAACCTATCTGGGAACTGGGTATATGGAGAAATATTCCTGAATAGAGCGGAAGCGTAACAGAAAATTGCGATGATACTATGGTGAGGAAAAAGGTGCCGATGCTGAACACGATAAGATATCGGTCATATGATAGAATGCTGAACTTTGCCTTCATGGTGCCCGAGGGGAGTGCCCTCCTTTCATCCTTTACAAAGAATAAAACCAGAACGCCCTGGATTACGCTGGAAATTGAAACAAGAATGAAGATCCAGTGGATACCGTACACAATTATGAGGGAACCGGCCAGAGGTCCGATGGCCCAACCGAGATTTGTGAGGATTCTGTATACAACATACCCATTGGTTCTCTCGGAGTCGGGTGTGACATCTGCCACAAGTGCAGAAGCAGAAGGAAAAACAAAGGATCCGCCTATGGATGTCAGTATAAAGAGGATCATTATGGGCAGGACATATGCCCTGTCCTGGACTATGAATGAAATTGCGAAGAACAGTCCAAAACTAATGGCTGATCCTGCAAGTAGTGTGTTTTTCCGTCCCAGAAAGTCTGCGAGCCCGCCTCCCACAAGGCTGAAAATAATTGAAGTAACTGAAAAGAGAGTAAATATGATGCCTACCACTGAAATAGGTATGGCCAGCGACTCCTCAAAGTAAAGGGCAAGGAAAGGCCATGTTGCTGCAAAACCTATTGATCTTATGGACGAGGCGGTGCTCACTACCCACAACTGCCTGTTTGAAAGAAGTAAACGCCTCCTGAAATCTATCCCGGACGTGCTCAGGGAATTGCGGGGGTTCTATTAAACTGAGTGCCCCAAAGGCAGGAATCAGAAATAGAAGCCTTTCAGGTTTGCCTTCCCGGAAAAGCTGAACTTCAGTACAATTTTTTCACGATTTCTGTCTATGCCTGTAAAAACATCAGGATGGAAGCCAAGATAAAATCCCCCTGCAGCAACAATCCTGAAATCGTCTGGAACTGTGTCTGAAGCAGAAATATGGACCTCATCAATCTGCCGGCACATCTCATCGTTGCACGGCCCCGGCCTGGAATGCCTGACTAAGAGAATGTACATTTTTCCTCTGATGAATTTTCGCACATCCCCCGAGATCGATATTGTGCCCTTCCCTACTGGTATCCCGGAATCAGTATCCATTTCAGTTTCTGTATTTCTCTCTGTATGCCTTCAGTGATCTGTTGATTTCTGAAGCTGCAAATTCAAGTCCTTCCCAGCCGGGAACTTCTGTCTTCTTGTTTTCCAGGATCTTATAGGTACGGAAGAAATTGGCTATCTCGTCCAGCAGATGTTTCGGCAGTTCATCCATATTCCTGATATGGTTAAAATTAGGATCTTTCGTGGCCACAGCAAGAATCTTGTTATCCAGTTCTCCCTGATCCATCATCTTCATCACTCCCAAAGGTCTCGCCTCCAGAACTACTCCTGGAAAAGTGGGCAGGCTTGTCAGAACCATTACATCTATGGGGTCGCCGTCGTCGTAGAGTGTCTGAGGTATAGCTCCGTACTCTACCGGATAAACCACAGATGAGTGAAGTACCCTGTCAAGAAGGATGCCTGGAAATTCCTTTGACATCTCGTACTTGTTCTTGCTTCCCTTTGGGGTCTCTATGATCACATTCACCTTTTCAGGTACATGTTCTCCAGGACTTACCGTGTGCCATAAACTCAGATTTTTTTCCATGCAGAGGGATGTTTTACTAAGTTGTATATTTTTTGCAGTCTCGAAAATCCAAGCGACCTGTTGTACCTAAATCAATAATATAGTTCCAGCAATACAATCACAATGGACCGGATCCTTGCGTACAGCCCATTCAGAGTCAGCTTTGGTGGTGGCGGAACTGATATTAACCCTTACTGCGACAGATATGGATCGGCAGTATTGAACGCAACCATAGACAGAGGGGTAATGGTTTCCTACATCCGTGACGGCTATGAGCTTGAAATATCCTCGAGGGATTTCCTCAGAAGTGTTCTGGTGTCCAACACCAGTGATTCAGACGGCGTTTTAACCGGTGTTCTTGAACTGTTCAGGAAATATGGCATTACAAAGGGGAGGATTGGGATCAACAGTGGGGTGCCTCCAGGATCAGGTCTGGGATCATCAAGCTCCCTGATGAATGCCATACTTCTCATAATTAAATCTGCCACCGGGGATGAAGTGAAACCGGAGGATCTGGCGAAGGAGGCATTCGATCTTGAGAGCAATTACTTCAACATAATCCTTGGTAAGCAGGACCCGTTTGCCATTGCCATGGGGGGCCTGAAACTCATGGAGTTCAAAAGAGATCTGGTGGAGACAAGGAAATTCCATATGGATCTTGACATCGCCAGGGAACTGGAAAGGAGGATATTGCTCGTATATACAGGCAGCACCAGAGAGAGTTCATCTGTATTGAGAAGACAGGTAACCATGTCGCAGAATGAAGGAGATCCTGTAATCGAAAAATTGCATGCAATTAAGGATACTGCGATAAGAATGGAGAAGGCCCTTCGCAATAATGATATATTACTTTTTAACGAACTAGTAAGGGCAGGCTGGGAACTCAAGAAATCAATGAACCCGGATGTGTCAACCCCCCATATAGAAGACATGATAAGGAAGGCCATGAATTCAGGGGCATCCGCAGCCAGGTTGATGGGTGGCGGAAAGGAGGGGTTTATTCTTCTGCTAACGGAACCTGAAAGGATTAAGAATCTTCAGAAGGAAATGATGCAGATATCCAGTTTTGCCATAAGGGTGTCATTTGATCCCGTGGGAACGAGGCTTGTCAGGTCTTTCTGATATTTCTGGAGAGATATGAATGAAGGATCCTGAATGTGAGCCCCCACACCACCCATCCCTGGAAGTCCAGTGCAGGATGCCCATTCTCCAAGTTGGTAGTCCTGACTCCGGAGTCTAAACGGACGACCCTGATCTCCCTTACCTCCTCCCCACTCTTTATCCCGTCAAAGGAATCAGTTTTCACAACAAATGGGATAACTTCCATCTCCGGTCTGCTTACAGGATGGGCAGCCTCAAGCCTGCACTGAATGTCCCCTGCAGAAAAGACCATTCCAATCTCCTCAAAAGTTTCCCGGATCACCGCGTCCTCTGGAGATTCTCCAGCCTTTATATGCCCTCCGGGGAGAGCATAATTCCCGGACCATGGATCTCCCTCGAATTCCGCTCTCCTTATAAGGACGAAGGAAACGGAGTCAGAAACTATTGCAACTGCAGCTTTACTTTCGGACATGAATCATGCCAGGAACTGCAATGCATCAGTCACCGGTGTGCCTTCCTCGACTCCCATTTCCTTCAGTCCCTTTGAGGCCTGGGCTATCTTTGCATCAAGAACGTCCTCAAGCGACTTTACACCGGTCACCCTTGCTGCCAGTTCTCCAAGCTTATCCGAGGTGTTAATGTCAAGGTATCCGCACATCACATACCCCTTTTTTCCCTTCAATATTAGAAGCGGTGCCTTTCCTAGGTTCATTCTGAAAAACTCAAACTGAGAGTTTCCTACCGTTACGATCCTTGACTCTATCATTGCAAAGAATATTCCTACTGAATATATAATCTGTAAGCCAAATCCTGTTATCATTCAAGCTTCAGAGAAAATGGAATTCTCACTGAATCAATGGATAATGGACAATGGAAGCCCAGAGGTGAACGAACCATAGATTAAATCTGGCAGGCACCTCTTTCAGGATCAAATTGACAGGAGACCGGGGTCCCACATTATATGGCAATTTGGGAAATGGCTTAAGAAATTCTGGGCAATCCTGTAATTCCTTAAAGTTATGAAAATTTTTATAGCCTGGTTAAATGAAGAACCAGAGCATTAACCATGTTCGCTGGAAAGGAGTTGATAGGATTTTGCCACTTCCGGCAGGTCTCAGTCCAGTCTTAATCCTGATTATGCTGGCCATGGCTCTTTCTATGTCATATACTATTTATCTTGCAGTTAATGCAAGAGATGGGCTCCAACGGCTGGTTGTGTATATAATACTGGCCATGATGAACAGTATGCTTGCCGCCCCGCTCTTCTATTTCCTGATTCCAGGCAATCTCGGCATAAACAGGGCCGTCGAACTCTCACTTCTCCTGATGATGATAGAGGTTGTCCCGTTCCTTGTTGTTTTCATGAGGAGGACTCTTTTCTCATCTTCGGAAAACTCCCGCACCTTCCTCATTCTTTTTACGGCATTTTTTGTCATAGTGGACGAGTTACTGATGAGTCTGGATTTTAACATAATCACACAGTCCGTATTCCTAACCAGGCTGGTCAGTGATCCTTTTACGGGAATCATAGAATCGCTGACCAATTACTGGTTTGTATTTCCCATGGGCGTGGAAATGATAGTTACCACCATCCTTCTCAGGAAGGTGCAGAGCAGATCAGCATTTACAATGCTAACTGTGCAGGGGGCGACTATGATCCTTGTTCCAACAGCCCTGAGCATCAGTACATGGGTACCTGTCTCAATCTATCTCTCCGGTTCTCTGATGACTGCCTTCTTTGTATTCACATTTGAATTTCTTTACAGAGTTCAGGGAATAAGACGCGGCTATGCCAATTATCTGATCATTCTTCTGCTGGTATTCTCAATGATGATGGCTGGGATCTTCCTGTGGCAGATATCAGGCAACCTGTTTTTGCTTGCCGCAAGCATGATTGCAGACATGTCGATTTACCTTTACGCGGTGATGGGCAATGGGAACCTTAACAACGGAAAAAAACTCTACTGGCTTACCAACAGGGTATGGTCGTTCCTTTTCCTTGCCCTGGTCTTCTGCAGTGAATTCTTCATGGGGGCAGCCTTTGACGCACAATTTTATGGGCCCGTCTCTTTCCTGAATACTTCCGGTCTTACTTCAATCTCCGGAAACATGATCCAGATGATCTCCGAGGGGACATTTGACTTCTTCCGATTTTTTGCCGACGTGAGCCTCTCAGCATGGTTTCTTGTTATGATGGGCATAGAAATGGGATCTCTTGTTGTTTTCAAGATAAGGAAAACAAGGGATATTGAAACGAAGACGAGGCTTGCCTTGATGCTTGTGGCCTACGGAGTGTATTCGATTCTTCTCCCTTCCTTTGTTTTATCCGATCCTAAGAGTGTGCCTTTTATAGGATGGACAATGGGAATTGGAACAGCCGGTCCCTTTACCCCTCTGCTCATAGTTCCCATAGTTCTCACATATGTTATCAGCGGCATCCTCTCTCTCCTCTTCGGATCGAGGCAGTTATGCTCGGTTTTCTGTACCGCTCCTGTCATGTATCAGGGGACTTTCTATGATTCCATGAAAGGCTTCAACCGTCAATCAGGCACAGCGAAGACACTCACCAAAGGGGGAAAGAATGGAACGTTAATATTCCGAATAGTGTCTTCAATGGTTTACATTTCCATAATAGTCACTGCCGTCCTTTCATGGCTCGATTCCACCCGCGGGCTGGGAATCACATTCTATGGCACTGACCCTGAATATATGATGTATCTGTTCTATTTCGGTTTCCTGTGGTATGCGGTTTTCATTATGATGCCCTTCGTCGGTTCATACGGCTGCATTAACACCGGTTATTGCAGCTGGGGCAATTTCAACCGTTTTATATCCAGATTCGGAGTCTTCAGGCTGAAGGTTCATGACCCTTCACAGTGTGTCACATGCCCGACAAAGGACTGCACTCTGGTCTGTCCGGTGGGGAATTCAGGACAGCCTGGTGCATTTATAAGCAAGGGGGAGTACAAATCATCCAGATGCGTGGGAATAGGTGACTGTGTCAATGCCTGCCCCTACGAAAACATCTTCTATTACGATATCAGGCATCTTATTAAGGAAAGGATCAGGAAGAGGGAGAACTAGAAGCCTCGATTTTTTTCGTCTGTTTTCCCCCGTTATCCCTGAAGTAACTGAGAACTATGAGGAAGTAATAGAACATTGAAATGATCATCGAAGCTCCAAGAATTGTCCATGATATTCCGAATGGCTTTGTTACGATCAGCGGTTCGGCGATGCCTGCAACAGAAATCACTATGATAACGATGAACCAGGAGAACATTCTTCTTTCATATGCTGCCAGCTTTGCACGTCTATGGAAGGCATAGCTGAAGGAGATGTAGATGGAAACAAGCATCAGGATGGAATATGCAATCAGCAGCGGAAATACGGCCGAGGAATTTCCCAGAACAGCAGGATCGGCTATCTGCATGAGAAGCACAGATATCATGAGCCTTCTCTCCATCCCCCCAATTCCTGATCTTGCTATGAAGAATGCCATCTCGGCAATCATGGGCAGAAGAAAGAGGATGTTTGTGACGCTGAAGGAGAAAAATTCAACCGGTGCAAGATTAGAGGAAATTGATGCGGTATAATATGCCATTATTCTAAGGAACAGAGCCATGGATACCTCATTCCACACCAGTATCAGGGCAAACCCCAGTGATCTTCTCACAGTAAGGGTGGAGGTCTTTGAATTGATTCCTGTGAGAAAGATGTAAACAAGAGCAATGGACATGAAAAGCATAGAAATGTTGAAGGCAATAATTGCACCCAGGAATCCCTTAGAACTGATGGTGTAGTAGAGAAGTGAATCGAACATGCTTGCCATCATGTCAAGTGAGAGCAGCGAGATTGAAATAACCCTGATTCCCATCGAACTGGTGTTCTTCCTTATATATGAAATGATCCAGATGATGAATGCTGTCATCAGGACCTCGGTCAATACAACCCATGGAAAATTGAGCACCTGGGGGAATCGGTTTATTGTATTAGATTTTTAATGAAAAGTCAGAGTAAAGGTTCAATTCCTCCGGAGATCAATCATAACCCGCCCCAGGGACATTCTCTGCTCTATATCCTTGAATGCAGTGTTGACTTCATCCAGAGATATTGTCTTGTTGCTGAATGCTTTGAGTCTCCTTTCAGCAGTCATCTGGAGTACCTTCTTCATGTCCTCGCGTGTAGAGCTTATACTCCCGGATATGGAATTTCCTTTCAGTATGATCAGCCCAAGTGGAAGAGGCACCGCCTCCGGATATATGTTTCCAACAACCACCATCTTTCCACCAGTTCTCAAGGATCTCAGGGTCCTCTCAAAGGTAGGCAGGCCAACGGCTTCAAGCGCCAGATGTACCCCATCATGGTGTTTTTCCTTAATCTCCCTATCAAAATTCTCAGAGCTGATCACCTCATCGGCACCGATCTTCAGGAGGGTCTCTCTCTTCCATGGCGATGAAGTCTTTGCTATGACATAGGCACCGAGATATTTTGCGATCTGTATGGCATGTGATCCAACTCCTCCCCCTGCTCCAGTGATCAAAACCTTCTGTCCCCTTGAGAGCCCTCCAACCCTGAACATGGCATTATAAAGCATTCCAGTCACGCAGGCAGCCAGGGAGGCATCGGTATCCCCGATTCCATCTGGCACAGAGACAAGAGACCTTTCATTTACTGTGACAAGTTCTGAATAAGCACCATTAAGACGTTCTCCATAGGTTTCTTTGTTCGGGCACAGGTTCTCATCGCCCCTCATGCAGTATTCGCATTTACCGCATGGTGAATAGATAAGACTCGCCACTCTCTGCCCGACCCTGAAACCTGTAACTTCCGGCCCTATGCTTTCAATAACGCCGGAAATCTCATGTCCAGGGATTATGGGGAGCTTTACCCTTGGAAAGAATCCGTTCTTAGTAAGAATATCCCTGTAGCATATTCCTGTCATTCGCTGGCGAATAACCACTTCATGTCCGGATGGTTCCTGTGGATGGACCTCCATAATCTCTAGCGGTTCCTTCAGTTTTGATAGGACTGCGGCTCTCATGGTATAGAATGGGCATCTCGGATAAAAACTGATTCCATGGTGTAATCTGAATGCAACAATAATTATTTCACAATCAGATGATGTTCAATGTTCAGCCTGAGATACTCCAGGGAGACCGCTCTCCCGATGATCGGTATTGGTGGCCTGGAGAAAATAATGGATTCCAGGATATCGGTGATAGGTGTTGGTGCTACGGGGTCTGCCGCCCTGGACCTTTTTGCAAGAAATGGTGCCCGTGAGATAAGAATAGCTGACCCGGATACCGTCGATATATCGAACATGCACAGGCAATCCATGTATTCTGAGTCTGACATAGGAATGCATAAGGTCGAGGCAGCGAAAAAAAGAATCAGTCAGATAAATTCGAGAATCCCCGTAAGGACATTTCCCGTGATGGCGACCCCTTCAAATATTGGAGAAATAACTGGCGGGGCTTCAATAATTATAGATGGGACAGACAACATGGCTTCCAGGAAAGTGATCAATGATCATTCCATAAAGACAGGAATACCATGGGTTTTCTCCTCGGCAATGGGAACCACCGGGCAGGTAAAGATAATAATACCTGGAAAGACTGCCTGTCTTGGATGCCTGGGAATAGATTACAGCACTCCTGATATAAGATGCGAGGATGCGGGAGTACTTGCTTCAGTTCCATACTTGGTGGGCAACTTGGCATGGACGCTGGCCATTCGGCACATCCTTGGCAATGAACTTCTGGATGCAATATACTTCATTGATGTCCTGAATATGGATATTGCTCAAGTGAGAACAGCATTGAATCCTGATTGCAATTCATGTGGCAGAGTGTTGAGATGATCAGGGCTGCCATATTCGATCTTGATGGGACAATACTTGATTCTTTCAGGTTGAGGATTCAATCCTGGATCAGGGCATTCAGCGATTTCGGCATAACAGTAACACAGGATCAGATATTCCCGATGATAGGGCTTCCTGGAGTGGATCTGGCAGGAAAATTCTCAAAAATGGCATTTGAAATCGAAGAGGCTGAAGAAGGATATTTTCGGGCCCACATATCAGACCTGACATACTTTCCGGACGTCAATGGATCTTTTAAGGAAATAGAAGCGATGGGAATCAGGATATGCATAGTTACATCCTCTAGGAGGAGCTTCATTGACCTTTTGAAAATAGATCAGCCTCCGGTGGTTACAATTGATGACGTTCAGGTAGGAAAACCTGACCCTGAGCCGTATCTACTTGCACTGAAAAAAATGGGCGGCGTCAGGGGAACGGAAGCCATTGTTTTCGGAGACGCTGTATCAGATATGATCCCTGCCCGGGAAATTGGGGCAGTGGCAGTACTTGTAAGACATGGTCGTTCTATTGAATATGAAGGGTGTGATTACTACATAGACGAAATAGCAGAGGCTGTGCCGCTCATAAAGCACCTCAGAAAAGAGGGAAACCCTGACCGGATCTGAAACTGGTGCTGGTGAATCATTTGTTTCTGATAATCAGGACCCTGGCATATTCAAGAATTTTCTCCCCCTTTGACCCGATCAAATCCGGATTGGTGGTATATATCTGAAGATATTCTTCCTTCCGGCCAGAGAGATTAAATTCAGCAATGCTCACTCGATAGGCTTTGCACTCTGAGAGATATCTCATCAAATCTCCCTTATCTGAACCGTCATCTATCAGGTCTCCCGGATTGAAGTCATCCCCAATGATAATTATCCGACCTGAAATTCCATTCTTTGCTTTCCCGTTATTAAAAGTATAGCGATAAAGAGCTTTCCGATATATCTCATCTATCCTGCTTTCACGGATCCACTCTGTGTTGCGGATATGTTCAAGGAATGTGAGTTCCATATCTACCACTGCACCACGCACAGACCTATTCTTGAACGCCTCCAGTGCTTCGCTGGAGGACATTCTGGTTACTGGAGAATTCAATCCTGTCATTGAGAGAAAATTCATGGTCTCGGAATCAAAATGCCCGGCAATTCTTTCGGGTTTCCTCTCTCTCAGTTTCCGGAAGAGCTTTACTTCAATTTCATCTCCGGTTTTGCAAGAACCCAATTCCCCCGGTATGATTGCGTATCCGTCTGTGTCCAGAAAACGGCTTATAGAACCGGACAATCCAAGAACAGGGTATGCCATCATATCTGTATCATTCCCCAGTATTTTGACGGGAATAAGATTCATTTTTTCCCTTTCAAGTCTTTTTACACTGCTCCCTAGCCTGAACTTCACATTTTCGGTAATATGCTCATCTCCTGAATTACGTAGTATGGATTCAAGGAAAATGGACATGAATACCATCATTGCAGAAACAGGAAACCCTGGGAGCCCAATCAAATAACGATCTCCACTCATGGCGAATGCTGTTGGCATCCCCGGTTTAACATACACTCCATGAAATAGGAGGCCGGGTTTCATCCTGTCCATTATCCTGTAGACATAATCATGATCCCCGGCTGAACTCCCTCCAGAAACAATGACGATGTCATTGCGTAAAAGTGCCTTTTTCATTGCATTTTCAATGCTATCCCAACGATCCGGAACGATGCCTAAGATTTCAATCTCTATATTTCTATAACCTTCAAGCAGGGCGGCTATGGAACGAGAGTTTGAGTCGTATATCCTCCCTTCCATGTATGGAACATCCGGTTCAATCAACTCGTTTCCGGTTGATATGATCCCTATCCTTATCCTTCTCCTGACATTCAATCTTGATATGCCCAGTGCACTCAGGACCGATATATGCGGCGGCTCAATGGTTGTACCTGAGGATAATATAAGTTCTCCCCTGGACACATCATTCCCCTTTATAGCCACATTCTCTCCTGGAAGAAGGCTATACAGTATCTCAACGGTATTGCCGTCACTTCTGGTCTTTTCCACCATTGCTACACAATCAGCCCCGGCTGGCAGTTTGCAACCTGTGGAGATTCTGGCCGCGGTTCCCGAGGTGATTTCAAGAGACGGGTCATCACCTATCATTATTTCACCGGTAATTCTGAGTTTCAGTGGTTTTTCTGAAGTGGCTGATACAGAGTCGATGGATTTCAGGGCATATCCATCCATTGTAGCTCGATTAAAAGGGGGGTTGTCCATACCTGAGAATACATCCTCTGCAGCAATCCTTCCAAGCGAATTTCCAAGACTAACAGCTTCGCTTTCCAGTTTCAGGTGAAGGTTCTCAGAGACTATTCTTCTTGAATCAGAGAAACTTACGGAGGAAGATTTGTGTGATATCATTGATGTCACCGGTTCAGTTTTATTCTGTAGGTTTTTCCGCGCTCAATCCGTTCATTTCCAGGACCAATCTCCAGCACTCCGTCTGACTCCATAAGAGACTGGAGACCTGATCTCCTAAGTGTTCTGAACTTAACTTCCCCCTCTGACTCAAAAAGAGAAACTCGCTTCAGGTTCATTGAATCTGATCTCACTTCGGTGGTTTCAGCGGCCCTTGCCTGGACTGTCAGTCTGGAGGTATTGAATCCGTACACGCTGCTAAGAAATATCTCAAGAATTGCCTCAAAAGATGTGAGGGCGGGACCGGGCAGTCCTGATATGGAA
>JAMCUD010000109.1:332-5272 GCA_023379355.1 Thermoplasmatota archaeon | reverse complement strand
CAAGTGATATTTCAACGCATTATACGTTGTACAGGCTTCAAAGGGCGGAGTTTTCAGACCACTTCTTGGAAACGACAGGAGTTTCACCGTTCTGATTGAAGGCAACGAGATTAGTCCCAAAATAAAAATTGGAATAATGAGGATGTTGGAAGACCCAACCGAAAATGAAATAAGGAAACTGGTGAATCATCCATCGTCGGAGTACGAAGAAATACCAGAATCATTGTGGACATACGAAATGGAACATCATCTCTGGCACTATTTGGAAACGGAGATTAACCTTTCAGGAAATTGAATGGGTTTTATCTCCACTTTTCTCCAGTGATCCGTTCAAACATTCTGGAATACAGATCAGAAACTTCTCCTACCATCTTCAAGGGGAGTTCAGGAATAGGTGGTTCGGGCAAGCCTTTTTCCCTCGCCTCATACAACTTATCGTGATGGCCGATGCTTCTATAATATTGCCTGACAAACTCCTTGCTCAGTTCTATTATATTTCCATTATCAAATTCCTTTTTCTCCCAGAACCTGTCTTCATCAACAGTTCCGAACGTATCTATGAGCACAGGTTCTCTTGAGGGGCCGAACGCAAACTCCTTCTTACCGTCGACATGTATTAATCCTCTTTTTCCAACTTCCCTCGATATTCTCCGGTCTATCTTCAGTACAGTTTCTTCAATGTCCCTCAGTTCAGACTTTGACATCCCACCAATCTCTATAACGTCGCCCGTCTTGAGAGGGCGGTCAAACTTCTCGAACTTCGTGGTAACCTCAAAATATGGATCAATAAGTTCCTCCCCATATTCTGGCTGATGCTTAATACCGACCTCCTGTGGACTTATTGTACCCTTTTTGATACGATCAAAAAGGGTTCCAGCAACATGGTATCTCATTATAAATTCAAGAGGTATGACGTATTCCACTTCAAATGGATTTCCCTTCTTCTCCGGGACATAGAATTTCATTACTCTCATTTCCTCTGGAGAAGGTGTCTCTATATAATGCGTTGAAATATCACTTGTATCATCCACCAGTTTGAACCAGAATGTAGAGGTCCGGCAGAGTGACTCTCCCTTTCCCGGTATCAGGTTAGGAATTATCTGATCAAAAACAGAAATCCTGTTGCTAAACTTAAAGAGCAGGGTCTCACCCTCGTCGTAAACATCCTTGACTTTGCCAACTCTTGTGGGCTTCACAATTGGTAAATGTTCTATCATAATTAAATCATTCAGTATCAATATTCCTACGATTGAATGATATCAATGGAAGTTATACGGAACTGCATTGAACGATATAACCTCCCTGAGAATAAGCACACTGGAAAAACTCATCAGAGACAGAAAATTTCGCGACAGCTTTAATGAATCAGTTGACCGTGCAATCGTTTTCATAGATTCAGGCTTCTCCGGGAAGAAACTTCTTGAGTCTCTGAATGCTGGGGCATCCATTTCTCAGCAGATAGTTGAAATAGCCAAGGCCAGGGTGAGTTCAAGAGTCAGATTCTCAGGATGGAACAGGATATGGCTGGATCGCTTCAGTTCGAAATACGCTACCCCTGAGGAGATCAGCAGATACAGGTCCCGCAGAATTACTGATAGTGAAATACTGGACATCGGTTCAGGATCGGGCCTTCAGGCAATCTTTCTTTCCCTGTCAGGCAGGAACAAAGTTACTGGTATAGAACGCGACCCTGTCAGGTTTTATCTTTCAATACTCAATTCAATTGAGATGGAGGCATCTGAGGTAAGCTTCAAAATGGGAGATTTCTTCAGAGTAGATCTGTCCACTTTTATAAAGAAGGATATGGTTGTGTATTCTGACCCGCTGAGAATTCCAGGCCCCGGTCATAAAGAAATTGACAGCCTGGTTCCTTCTCCTGTAAAAGTCATGCAAAAATTTTCAGACATCACCAAGAATTTCTGTTTTGACCTCCCACCGACGCTGTCCCCATCAGAGGTAGGAATATCTGGGGAGAAGGAGTACATATCTGTAAACCATACCCTGAAAAGACTGACCCTTTACACGGGTGATCTAAGAAAATCAGAAACCAGTGCGGTTCTCTTGCCTGAAGGGAGAGAATTCAGAGGGATGCCCGATGATCAGGAATTAGCCATAAGCGAACCTTCAAGCTACATTTACGTGGCTGATCCAGCAATCGTCAGGGCTGGCCTAATCCAAGCAATTCTGAAGGGAGGCGAAAGCAAAGTTATTCATTCAGATCATCGCAGGACCATCCTTAGCTCCTCAGTTATGGAATCTGACTTTCCAGGGGAAACCTATCAGGTAATCGGAAGGTGTGACAAAGACAGGGCAAAGGAACTCCTAATCAACTCCGATGCTGGAAAGGTTATTCTGAGATACTCACTGAATTCAGAAGAATACTATGGATTAAGGGAGAATTTCGAGAGAGGGCTTACCGGTTCAAAGACTGTCTACATTTTCGAGGTCAAGGGTCTGCTGCTCCTTGCTGAAAAACTATGATGTGCTGTCAGGGATATAAAGTGAAATGGAACCGGAGAAATGAATGGTGTTAAGAAATTCTTGATGTAAGTTATTATAGTTTATATTTATCAGGATTGGTATTAAAATGCTTGAACTCTACGCCAAGGCAAATTTGCCAACCATGGCTGGTAACTTTATGATTTATGTCTTCAAGAACGTTGACCAGAAAGAACATGCTGTTCTTGTAAAAGGTGATATCAAAGGGCATCAGAACATTCCTGTGAGGATTCACTCTGAATGTCTTACCGGGGATGTAATGGGTTCACGTAGATGTGACTGCAGAGACCAACTTATAAAATCCCTTGTATACCTTGGAAAACAGGAATACGGCATGCTCATTTATCTTCGTCAGGAGGGGAGAGGAATTGGGCTTCTGAACAAGATCAAGGCCTACAGCCTGCAGGATCAGGGATATGACACCGTGGAAGCAAACGTTCAGCTTGGACTTCCCATTGACCAGAGAGACTACTCCTTTGCAGTTGATGTCCTGAAGTATTTTGAAATAAGCTCCATAAAGCTTATGACCAACAACCCGGCAAAGGTCGATTTCCTGGAAAAAGCAGAAATAAAGGTCTCCGAAAGAATTCCCATCAAGAGTGAACCTACGGAGTACGATGAGTACTATCTAACAACCAAAAAACTCAGAATGGGCCATCAGCTTTAGGGATTTCTAACCCATTTTATATATCTAATTTATATCTTCAGGTATGGTAAAGGTTGGGTCAATAACATCTCCGGCACCAAAAGGAGGGGTTACGTTCAAGCAAATGGATATCGATTATGAAGGAATGCCCATTATCCTTAAACCAGTCTATACAGGGATATGTGGTACGGACAGGGGGATTGTTTCAGGCGGTCTTCAGTTTGCTTATCCCCCAGATGGCTATTCGGACCTTGTTCTGGGGCATGAGAGTGTTTGCAGGGTTGTTTCAGCTGGAAAGAACGATTTTGGTATTTCTTCAGGCGATCTTGTTGTCCCCCAGGTCAGAAGACCTGGAAATTGCCTCAACTGCCTAGCTGGCAGATCAGACAACTGTTCCGATGGTGATAAACATGAAGCCGGGGTAACTGGCATGCACGGGTTCATGAGAGAGATTTTCGGGGATTTTCCGGAATACCTGGTAAAGGTGGAGTCCAGCAGTATAGCGGACATTGCAGTTCTGACCGAACCTCTTAAGAACGTGGAAAAGGCGTTCGAAATGCTTGAGGTCTCTCTAAGGAGATCAATCTCAACAAACAATTCAGGTTCGCTGGAAGGGAAGAGGGCTATAATCATTGGGACCGGTAGCGAAGCTTTCCTCTATTCCCTCAAGTCCCTCAAGTGCAGGGATTATGGGTTTGAAACTTTTATCACCAACAGGCATGGGGTTGATGAACTGAAGCTTAAATTTTTTGAGCGGAGCAGAACAACATTTTTCGACTACACCCAGGAACCTGATATGAAAGGGGACTGGGATCTTGTTATTGATACAAGTGGTGATCCCGGAACCATCTTCAGATTCCTCAGAAACACCAACAACAATGGAAATGTAATCCTTTTCGGCACCAACGGGAAAGCACCGCAATCAGGCCTTGACGGGGTTGATATAGGACGAATTGTTGAAAAAAATATATTCATTCTCGGTTCAGTTGATGGCGCACGAATTCATTATACCAAGGCACTTCAGGATCTTGAAAGATGGGCGTCAGCATATGGGAACCTGCTTCGTACCATGCTTACCAGCAAGCATGACCCGGAGGATACAAAGGTAGTAGCAGAAAAGCAGGAAGGGGAGATAAAAAGCCTGATCGACTGGAGCAAGTGAACTTGAAAATTATTGATATCACTCCTCTCCATAGTCGCATCAGAAGGAACCTTGAAGGTTTCCTTACTGGGTACACTGAAGCGCACGGGCAACCAGTGGTGGCTTTGATAAAAGTTGGAAATGACCCTGCCTCAGAATCATATTTCCGTTCCAAGGAAAGGATGTGCCATAGGCTTGGAATTAAGGCAGAAATCCACAGCCTGAATTCAGGCGTTACTGCCGGTGAGATAAGGTCACTTCTCGTAGATCTTTCCCAGAGGAGTGACGTTGAAGGCATAATCCTTGAGAACAGGCTTCCAGAGGATATTTCCTATACGGTTTTAATGGATAGTATATCTCCGTGGAAGGACCTGGATGGCGCCAGTTCAATGAATCTTGGTCTTACTGAAAAAGGTCTTCCATCACTTGAACCAGCAACTGCAAGGGCTGTCCTCGAGACCATTAAATTCTCAGGGATTGAACCGGGAACAAAGGTGTGCGTTATCAACCGGAGCATAACTGTTGGAAGACCTCTTGCAATGATGCTGCTCAACAACAATTTCACACCCATTATCTGCCACAGCAGAACAACAAATCTTCAGTCAGAATGCAGGTCCTCACCGGTGATCGTTAGCGCCGTCGGGAAATCAGGTT
>JAMCUD010000109.1:0-304 GCA_023379355.1 Thermoplasmatota archaeon | reverse complement strand
AAATCTTGATATAAATATAACTCCGGTACCGGGAGGGATTGGAAAACTCACCTCCGTACTTGTCTTCGACAATCTCAGGATAGCCCTTCAGCGGAAAACCAAGTAGAAGTTCAGAAGTTCCGCTCAGGCATTGTCTGAGGTAAGTGAATGCCCACTTCATTCCACCCCTTACTCCTGGAAATACAGTAAGGACTTAATATTGCCACTCAGTTAGGGTATTATGACCAAATATGTTCATGTATGGTTGATACACTGCAATGCATGCAACTCTGATTTCCACCACATCTTCCGTGCGAAAGATATA
>JAMCUD010000108.1 GCA_023379355.1 Thermoplasmatota archaeon | reverse complement strand
GAAGTGGGCCCAGAAGAAGAGGAAGTTGTTGATGCCCTTGAAGATGCCTTTATTCACTACGGCCGGGGCAAGGCCATGGCATCCCCAAGAGACCGGATCATACTTGACGGGACCGTATATAACACAATGCCTGCCATGGATTCTGAACTTGGGATAGCCGGCATGAAGAGCTATATTGCCGGGAAAAATGGTGCGAAATTCGTTGTTATGATCTTTGACCAGAGAAAGAATGAACTCCTGGCAGTCATAGAGGCAAACCGACTTGGACAGATCAGGACAGGAGCTCTTCCAGCAATGGCTTCAAGGCTTCTTGTTCAGGGAAAGAAACACAATCTAGCAATCATAGGATCAGGATTCCAGGCAGAGACACAGCTTCATGGAATGCTTACCCAGTTTGATGTTGACACTGTAAAGGTGTTTTCAAGAAATTACAGCCATGCCAGGAAATTCGCCACTGAGATGAGCAGTAAATTTGGTGTTGATGTCAGGGCTGAAGAGACTGCGAAATCTGCACTGAAAGATTCTACACTCGTAAACAGTATAACAAATTCAAATGAGGCTATTTTCAGTAGATCTGATCTTGAGGATGAGTACCATGTGAACCTTTGCGGTGGAAACCTCCCAATGAGGCAGGAAGCAGCAGACGATGTCCTTTCTGGAAGTGACATTGTTGTGACCGAACACCTTGAACAGAGTTTGAAGGAATCAGGAGAAATGATTCATTTTGTCAGAGACAACGGTGGAAAACCGGTGGAACTTAAGGATGTGGCCGTGAACCGGGAAAAGTACAAGGGAAAACGGAGAACTGTTTTCAAGACCATGGGAATTGGGCTTGAGGATATAGCCGCTGGATACCTGTTGCTGAAGAATATGAAACTCCTCTGAAACTCATTTTTTCAGAAGGTTTTCAAGTGCAGGACCAAGATCTGGATATCTGAATACAAACCCCAGCTTCTGGGCCTTTTCAGGTATTACTCTGGTCCCCTTGCCAAGAACATTGGCAGATTCTCCCATGACAAGCCGTAGGATAAATACAGGAATGGGAAATCTGGAACTTTTTCCAAGAACATTCCCAAGAGTATGTGCAAAGACCCTCATTCTGGGAACATCTGGCGCACTTGCGTTAATTGGTCCGGTATATGAACTGTCCCTGACTGCGTTGACTATAATGGATACTTCATCGTCGATGTGAATCCATGGAAACCACTGCGTGCCCGGCCTTATTGAGCCCCCTATACCTTTTTTGAAGATACTGACAAGCTGCGGAAGAGCACCACAATCAGGACTCAAAACCACAGAGGTCCTTATTGTGACAACCCTTATTCCAAGATCAACGGCCTTCATGGCTTCGGCCTCCCATTTGGAAACCAGGTCTCCCCAGAAGTCGTTCCCCGCCTTTGAATCTTCAGTCATGAAATCATCTGTGACTCTTTCATATCCGTATATTCCTGCAGCAGATCCGTTTACAAGGACAGATGGCTTAGTTTCGCAATCTCTCATGGCATCCACAATGATCTTCGTTGATTCAACCCTGCTTGCCACGATCTCTTTCTTGTATTCTTCAGTCCATCTCTGGAAAACCTGTGCACCCGTCAGGTTTACCACTGCATAGACACCTTCCATTGACTGACTCATATCTGTCTTCTTTTTATAATTAAATTCTACGAATGAACTCGCATCCTGAAAGGCTGACCTTGCTTTTTCAGGGTCTCTTGAACCTATGATTATGCTGTAACCTGCGTTTTTTAAACCGGAAACAACTGCTTTACCGATGCAGCCTGTGGCCCCCAGGACCATGACCTTAGAACCGGATCTTTCTGAAACCATGTCTGATTATTATGAAGGGCTTTATAAATCCATATAAAACTTCTTTTATGTTTTTATAATTTTAGAGAAACAAAAAAACAATAAAGGAGAATGATTCATATATCTATGCTTGTCAGAGAATTCGACACTAAACTGGACATGCAATGCATACTCACACTGGATCTTGATGTTGATCTATTCAATGCCGCAAAAAAGTTCAATATCTATGCGGAAGGAAGTCTGTCCCTCAACAACGGTGGCATAGATCTTTATGCTTATATCCCTGTTCAGGGGCCACTTTCCAGAGAGGTTGAAATTTTTATATCGCGTTATCCCCACACTAAACTGGAAAATGCATATTCCCTGAAAATTGACAGAGACCAATGCGGGGACCTCGTAAAACTGAGGGATCTTCTTCTTTTGAAATCGGTAATAATCGATGATGTTTACTTTTCCGGTGGCCTGCTTTATGTCATTTTCAGATTCCACAGCTCACAGTTGAAAAATGTTTCAGACTTCATACTCAAAACAAAACAGCAAATTCCCAGGGTTGTTCCGGAATACCTCGGTAAAAGCCCCGGTCTCCTTAAGATTCTTGGACAGATTGACAACCGCATCCCACTCTATTACATATCGCTGGACACAACACCTCCCCCCTCACAGCTTGATCACCATAACAATCCTCTTGGTATCCCTTCGTGGACCAGAGAGATAGAATATCTATCCGGTGGGAAAATAGGGGCAATATATTATACTCCAAGTGCGATTCAGGTTGATATGGAAAAGGTTGAGGTTATTTCAGAGAGGGATGGAGTATTCAGAGTATTTTCTGAGAACCCAATTCTTGAATTTCTTGCTGAAAAGATGTCGAGGATGCCAATAATGGCAATCAACCGTGCCCAGAGATTTGAGAAGTCAAGGCTCAAGATGGATGTCATTCTACCGGAGATTTACGCCTCCACCTACCTGGATATTGTATCCGAATCCACTGAAAAGTTTCCGGAATGGGAAATAACGCTGGCCGGATCTTGCAGATTCTCATATATAGGGAAATTTATGGAACAAGGATCGTACATTTAATCGACCACGATCGATCAAATTATCACACCTCTTTCATTGTTTGATTATAACATCAATGCAGGTAAAGCATAAGAGGTAATATGAGATTTCAAACCATGGATAGAACCAGAAAAGTTCAGGTTGTGGTTTACACGATGAATCACAATCCTCATTTTCTCATACTTAAAACAATTCCCAGGAATGAAAGTTTCTGGCAGAATGTGACCGGTGCCATAGAAGATGGTGAAACTCCAGAACATGCAGCATACAGGGAACTTGAGGAAGAGACAGGCATAGGAAAGGATATGATACTGGAGTTCAGGCAGATCTTTTCCTTCAAGTACAGGGACCTCAGAGATTTGGAAGTGGAAGAGACCGTATTTTCTGCAAATGTAAAGAATGGTACCCCCGTGGATATCACAAAGAACGTCTACCCTGAGCATGAAACTTTCAGGTGGTGTTCAGCCGATGAAGCAAAGAAACTCATGAAGTGGGCATCAAATTCCACGGCGATTGATAGTGTAATGGAAAAGATTAAAAAATAAATTTCTGCAGGGAGAAAATAAAACCCCTGCTTTACAGCAACTGTTCACTGTATTCTGACTATGGTGCCTTTTTCTCTGGCTTCCTGAATATCAACAGAGGTCCTGTACCTTCTGCCGTTTCTGGAGAAAACTAGGTCTAAGGTGCTTCCCATCTCGGTACCGGACAGCTTCTCTATAAGAGCCCTCATCCCGGTTATATCTGTATCTCCCAGTTTCAGTATTATATCTCCAGGCTTCAATCCAGATTCATAAGCCGGAGACCACCGATCCACCCTGACTACCAGAACACCTTTTTTTATTGATGATCCATGCATCCTGAGATCATTTCCGTCCAGGTCAACACCCGATATTCCAAGCCATGGCCTTGTTACATGCCCATTTGATATTATATTCCCCATGACCCTCTTTACAGTGTTCACCGGTATTGAAAAACCCATTCCCTGTGCAAATGGAATCATAGCTGTGTTAACACCTATTACGTTTCCCTCAATATCCGCCAGAGGCCCACCACTGTTTCCAGGATTTATGGCGGCATCTGTCTGAATAAGGCCTTCGAATATGAAATCCGCCCATGGCATTGGCCTGTTCTTTGCACCTATTACGCCCAGTGAAACAGTTGGTCCTCCGGGAAGTGCAAGTGCATTGCCCACCGCAAGAACGAACTGCCCCACTTTCAGTTTGTCAGAATCTCCCATTTTTGCCGGTTTCAGCCCGTGAGCGTCTATCTTCACCACTGCAATATCCGTCTGTGGATCAGAACCAACCACCTCACCTTCGAAGCTTTCTCCGGAGTTCAAGACAACCTCAACGTTCTCTGCCCCTTCTATGACATGGTTATTGGTTATTATATAACCATCTGCAGATGCAATGAAGCCAGATCCAGAACCTTTCACTGGAGAAATACCGTATCTGAGGTCCCTGCCGATCTTTAGGCTGTTGATGCTTACCACAGAATCCTGAAGCGTTTCTACAGCGTTTACGACACTTTCCTGAAGAACTTTCAATCCATCCATATACTCACTTCCTGTCCCACTTCTTTGGGGACATTATTCAAGATAACCTTTAAGTTAATATATTGGAAAGTTTTAACGGATTGATCAGGTGAAGTTGAATTGACTCAGTTGAAATTGATGCACCTGCAGCCTCCATTGAAGAATACTGCACTGCTTGAAAAATACAGGGAACTGATGAGAACATGGACCCTGCCGGTTATATATGCACTGGGAGAGAAGGAACATTCCGGATTCAATGATCTGAAGAAGAACATAGGCACCATAAATTCCACAACACTTTCACAGACCCTTGATATTATGGAGAAATATGGAATTGTTGAAAGAATAATAATACCTCAGAAGCCTGTCAGGGTGAAATACTGCCTTACTGCCAGAGGGCTTGAATTCCACAGGATCCTTATGGAACTCTGGGAATTCACTGGAACTTCTGCTGAAAATTGATTTGCTGCACCATGAAAATGGCACAAAATTCAAAAAATTTGTTTAAATGACAGTTCATCTGATCCATTTAAGGATCTCTTCTGTATTTCTCACACGACCGATTCTTTTCAACACGAATTCCACTGAATCCCTGTGGGATTCCTCGGAAAGATCTGACATTGCATCCTCTGGAAATACCTGCTGGTATCCATACTCATAGGCAAACCTTGCTGTGCTTTCTACACCGTACTTTGTGGCTATCCCACAGAGAACTATTGTGTCAATCTTCCTTCTTCGGAGCTGCAGATCAAGATCTGTTCCGTAAAAAGCCCCCCACTGTTTCTTGGTTATTATGATGTCATTTCTGGATCTTTCCAGTTCCGGGACGAATTCGTGCCAGTCTTCAGGCATATCTCCCCTCCTCATCTGCCCTGAATCATTCAGGGGATGGAGTGATGTTTCAACATCTGAGTAGACATGGACCAGGAAGACAGGCATATTGCTTTCTCTGAATTTTTTAGCAAGAATGGAGGCGTTTTTTACAACGTCAGCCGTGCTGTACGGTTTTGTCGGCATAGATACGATTCCTTTCTGAAGATCTATTATTACGAGGGCAGTTTTTTTCCTGTCCAGAATATCTGAATCCATGCATCCTCATTGGGTTTTTCTATATATATTGTGGGGCCGAAGGTATCATGCAGACTTTCCAGCCTTATTGCATGAACGCCTGATAAAAAACCGGGAAAAAATTATGAACGGGCTGATTAAGGAATACATAGCCATGAGAATACAGAACTCCTCATGCTGGAACATGAACTTCCGGTGATGGCTGCATTACTGCATTTTTCATGGGATAAAGTGCCATCATGGACAGGACCAGGAGAATCACTCCACTGTTTGGATCTGTTCCCAGAGCCGTATATATATGGCCGAACATTTCACCTGGAACCCAAATGAAGATGGAAAGTGCCATTGATATGTAAGAAAAGGTGTTGTTTCTATTTTTGAAAATGATGAAGCCAATGCCAGTGTAAAGGAAAATTCCAGCAATAAACACGTCGAAAATAATGGATTGAAACCCTGACATTGCAACAAACCAGTTCACCGATAGACTCCATGTCACGTTTCTGCTCATGAAATAGTAAGGCTGCATCTGTAAGATGAAGCCAAGTATGAATATGAAGCCAAGCGCGTATCCTGCCATTTTACTGGAATTTATTTCAGCCCTTTCCCTGTTTCTGGATGGATAAAGAATGATGCCCACAAGTGCGTAAAGGATTACTGCACCAGGCGCACCGGTAAGTAGGGATGCCTGGCCCGTGAAAAGGGATCCAAAACCCTCACCTATCCACCATACAGCAAATGACCATATGACAGAGAAAATGATCACTGCTTTTGTGTACTTTCCAACTATGAGAAGCAGGCCAATTGCTACCTGTATGGAACCAAAGATAATATCGAAAGCTGCAACGTTACTCAGGATTATCTTCCCCGCCGAATATATGGGGTATGCAATATCCAATGGTTGATACCATGTATTGGGCCATATTACTGAAGTGACAAGGCTCTGTGTGATCATGAGTGGCTTGAACTGCATTAAGCCGTCCAGAAGCCAGATTGAACCAAGGATGATTAGAAATTTTCTGTTCCGTGATATCATGCTAACAACATTTCTTATAAACATATTAGCAGTACACCTTAAAAAACAGGCATTACTTTTATATACTTAAAAATCGGAAACAGTTTCATAGTTATTTCTGATGGTGAATAAAAATCATGGCACTGGATAATATATATATTGAATAAGAGAATGTTAAAATGTAATTAAAAGGTGCGTAATTTTGAATAAACAGGAATTGATGAGACAGATAATGGAGATGGATTGTGAAGAACCATTCCAGTACCTCGGGCCCCACACCGAATCAGATGGGAAAACAATTTTCAGGGCATATCTTCCAATTGCAAAAAGAGCATGGATAGTGTGTTCGCCTGATGGCACAAAAATTGAAATGGAAGGAAAACAAAATGGATTCTTCTTCCTTGAGACTGCTGAGGGAAAGGTGTCCCGAGGATACATGATATCCTACGAGGATCAAAGCGGATATGTTAACACCTCAGAGGATCCCTATGCATTTCAGCCTTCATTGAGTGAATTTGACCTTTACCTTTTCAAGAAAGGCGAACTCTACAAAAGTTATGAAACAATGGGTTCACACATCATGACCATAAACGGCGTAAAGGGTGTCAGATTCATAGTGTGGGCGCCAAATGCCATATCTGTTTCCGTGGTTGGGAATTTCAACCACTGGACCCGGGGAATGCACCCAATGGCAAACGTGCGCCAATCTGGACTCTGGGAGCTGTTTATACCCGGTATAAAGGAAAATGAGCTTTATAAGTTCGCCATAAAATCAAGGGTTGGTGGCGATGTGAGTGAACGAACTGATCCCTATGCATTCTACACGGAGAAGCGGCCCCGTACAGCGTCCATAGTAACCAGCCTGGAACACAGCTGGGATGACAGCAGTTGGGTTCAAGGTAGGGACAGACAATCATATCGAAATTCACCCATGGCAATATATGAGGTACACCTTGGATCATGGAAAAGAGGGCCATACAACACATTCCTGAATTACAGGAAAATAGCCGACGAACTTGTGCAGTACGTTAAGAACATGGGATTTACCCACATAGAGATAATGCCCATAACTGAATATCCCCTTGACGAATCCTGGGGTTATCAGGTTGTCAACTATTATGCTCCCACCTCAAGGTATGGAGATGTCCATGATTTCATGTACTTTGTGGAAAAGTTCCACGAAAACGGAATTGGAGTCATACTTGACTGGGTTCCTGCCCATTTTCCCGATGACAGTTACGGTCTATCTATGTATGATGGTACACACCTTTATGATCATGCTGATCCGAGATTGGGGACCCATCCTGACTGGGGCAC
The DNA here is from genome assembly GCA_023379355.1 of Thermoplasmatota archaeon. Next base: position 15,265 of record JAMCUD010000108.1, on the reverse strand, counting down.
TAGGATATTCAACTACGGAAGGAACGAGGTTAGAAACTTCCTGATCTCCAGCGCCCTCTTCTGGATTGATAAATACCACGTTGACGGAATAAGGATAGATGCAGTTTCATCCATGCTGTACCTTGACTATTCACGGAAACAGGGGGAGTGGATACCAAACAGATATGGAGGTCGTGAAAACCTGGAGGCAATAGCCTTTATAAGGGAACTGAATGCAAAGATACATGAGTATTTTCCAGGCATAATCTCAGTGGCAGAGGAATCAACGGCCTGGGGTGGGGTCACAAGCCCGGTTGAACTTGGAGGCTTGGGATTTGACTACAAATGGAACATGGGCTGGATGCACGATACACTTGAGTTTTTTTCCAAAGATCCAATCTACAGAAAATATGACCTTGGTAAACTGACCTTTTCCATGTGGTACGCATTCAGTGAAAAATACATACTTCCCATATCACATGATGAAATAGTTCATGGAAAGGGATCAATATTCCGGAAAATGCCAGGTGACAGCTGGCAGAAACTTGCCAACATCAGGCTTCTGTTTTCATACATGTTTGCATTCCCCGGAAAGAAGCTCATATTCATGGGAAACGAATTCGGGCAGGATGAGGAATGGAATGCCCTTGACCAGTTGAAGTGGGAGGAAGCTGAACAGGAAGGGAGAAAGAAAATAGTGAATATGATATCAGATCTCGCGAACATATATGGCAAATACAGCGAAATGCACCAGCTGGACTGCGATTCCAGAGGATTTGAGTGGATTGACTTCAACGACTCAAGCAACACGGTCATAAGTTTCATGAGAAAGAATATCAAGGGAGATATGGAGATCATAGCCGTGTTCAATATGACACCTGTTCCAAGAAGCAACTATATCATTGGTGTCAACAAAGAAGGTTTCTACAGGGAGATATTTAACTCTGATTCAGAACACTATGGAGGAAGCGGAATAGGGAATTATGGTGGAGTGCATTCAAAGGGATACGGGTCACATGGTAGACAGGATTCCATAGAGATCACAATACCTCCACTTGGGTCTGTTTTCTTCTTGAGGGAGGGAAAGAATCATGGAAAGTGATGGAAGGATTGCCATAGAGAATGTGTGGCCTCAGTTAGATTGCGGGAAATTCAGTGCCAAGGCTGTTATTGGAGATCTCTTCACTGTAAATGCCGACATATTCACCCATGGGACCGATCTGATCAGCGCAGATTTAAAGTTCAGGTATGAGGGCAGTGAGATCTGGAAATCCGTTCCAATGCAACCTGGATACAATGACACATGGTCAGGTTCCTTTGAAATTTCAAAGACTGGTTATTATGAATACACAGTTGAAGCATGGGTGGACGGATTTGCCACACAGGCCAGAAACATTTCTTCATGGATAAGAGGTGGAGAAAGTATTGACGTGGATCTGAAAGTGGTATTATCCATGATGAAGGATATGGCAGCAAGATGCGGAAAGAAGGATTCAGCATTCATTGGAAAGAAGATTTCAGCAATTGACAGAAGTGATCCGGCAGCTGTACCCGATCTTCTCAATGATCCAGGATTACTGTCAATTGTGAGGCGTTATGAGGAAAAAAAGGACCTCACAACTTTTTCCCCTGTGCTGAGGGTTAATGCTGATCGCAGAAAAGCTGGATTCTCAAGCTGGTATGAGATCTTTCCAAGATCGCAGGGCAGTAAACCAGGTGTATCCGGTACATTCAGGGAATGCGAAGAGAAACTCGACTATATTTCATCAATGGGATTTGACGTCCTGTACCTGACACCCATACACCCCATAGGTGTATCGGAAAGAAGAGGGAAAAATGGTGCTAGAAAAGCCAGGCCCGGTGATCCAGGCAGCCCATGGGCAATTGGCAGCAGCCTTGGCGGGCATGATGCTGTGAACCCGGATCTGGGGACAATAGATGATTTTGTCCACCTGATGAATGCTGCCAGGAAAAATGGACTGGAGATAGCAATGGATCTTGCATTCCAGTGTTCACCGGACCATCCCTATGTCAAGGAACACCCTGAATGGTTCTACCACAGGCCTGACGGCACAATAAGATACGCAGAGAACCCACCAAAGAAATACTACGACATATACCCACTGAATTTCGATTCACCTGAGAAGGAGGAACTGTGGAAGGAACTGAAACGTGTTGTTCTCTTCTGGATCGGGAAAGGTGTCAGGATATTCAGGGTGGATAACCCGCATACCAAGCCTCTTGATTTCTGGAAATGGATCATAGGAGAGATAAAAAAAGATCATGAAGACGTGATTTTCCTTGCTGAGGCGTTCACCCGCCCTAAATTGATGTATGAACTCTCAAAAATCGGATTCTCAATGTCATATACCTACTTCACTTGGAGGAATTTTGATTTTGAGATTAGAGAATACTTTTCGGATCTTTCATCCCCGGCATTAAAAACCCATTTCCGTCCAATGCTTTTCACAAACACACCAGACATACTTCCACCGATACTTCAGAATGGGGGACGACCAGCCTTTATGCTGAGATCAGCTCTTGCTGCAACCCTTTCCCCACTCTGGGGCATATACAGCGGCTTTGAAATCTGCGAGAACGAAGCTGTTCCAGGGACAGAGGAATACATGAACTCAGAGAAATATGAGATCAGGAACAGGGACTTTGATGCACCTGGCAATATAAGAGACCTCATAACAAAGCTGAATGCTGTAAGAAAATCTGAGAAAGCTCTCCAGTCCATTGGAAATATTCAGTTTCACCAGAGCGACAATCCCAACATAATATTCTATACGCGGCAGTCAAATGACGGAGAGGAGGTTGTCATGGTTGCTGTTAACCTCAATCCTTTCGAGATCCATTCAGCCACGGTGAGGGTTCCTCTTTCGCTTATAGGTGCAGGTGAAATGGAACCTTACAGGGTGAGGGATCTTCTCACCGGTGATCTTTATGTATGGCAGGGAGAATATAATTACCTGAGACTCATACCGGGTGAGAGACCTGCACACATATTGAAAGTGGAAAGGTGAGGTATATGGAAAGCAATCCGCTGTGGTATAAAGATGCTGTTTTTTACGAAGTGCCTGTTAAGTCGTACTACGATTCAACAAATGACGGATTTGGTGATTTCAATGGTCTGAGACTCAAACTCCCATACCTGCATGATCTGGGTGTTGACTGCTTATGGCTCCTTCCATTTTACAAATCCCCAATGAAGGATGACGGGTATGATATTTCAGATTTCTATTCCATTCAGCCAGATTACGGTACAATGGATGATTTCAAGGCATTCATAAAAGATGCCCATGATCTTGGAATAAGGGTGATAGCCGACCTGGTTCTCAATCATGTTTCAGACCAGAATGCATGGTTCATTGAGGCAAAGAAAAGCAGGGATTCCCCGAAGAGGGACTGGTTCGTGTGGAGCGATACCGACGAGAAGTACAGAGAGGCAAGGGTCATATTCATAGACACTGAGCTTTCAAACTGGGCCTGGGAACCAATCTCCAAGCAGTATTACTGGCACAGGTTCTACAGTCATCAGCCGGATTTGAACTATGATAATCCTGAGGTACGTGAGGAGATGAAAAATGTGATCAGGTACTGGCTCAGTATAGGACTGGATGGTTTCAGGTGCGATGCCGTTCCTTACCTATTTGAACGGGAAGGAACCAGCTGCGAAAATCTTCCTGAGACGCACGCCTACTTCAGGGAGATCAGGAAAATGGTCAACGAGGAATTCCCTGAATGCATTCTTCTGGCCGAAGCAAACCAGTGGCCAACCGAAGCAAGAGAATATTTTGGAAACGGAGATGAGTTCCACATGGCATTCAACTTCCCCCTTATGCCAAGAATATTCATTTCTCTTGCCAAGGAGAATGCTTATCCATTAGTGAATATTATAAACCAAACTCTTGGCATTCCTGAAAACTGCGACTGGTGCATTTTCCTGAGGAATCATGATGAGCTTACACTGGAAATGGTTACGGATGAGGAGAGAGATATCATGTATAATGAATATGCCAAGCTTCCAAAAATGAGGCTTAACCTGGGCATAAGAAGAAGGCTTGCACCACTTGTTGACAATGATCGTTCTACACTTGAGCTTCTCAATGCCCTGATATTCTCACTTCCGGGAAGCCCCATTATATACTACGGAGATGAAATAGGGATGGGTGATAACATCTACCTTGGAGACAGGAACGGGGTCAGAACGCCGATGCAGTGGTCCCATGACCGTAATGCCGGTTTTTCTGCGGTGGACAGTGAGCAGCTTTACTCACCGGTGATAACAAACCCGAACTACAACTACGAAAGTGTCAATGTGGAATCTGAATTGAGACTCAATTCATCGCTTCTCAACTGGATGAAGAAAATGCTCCGGGTGAGAAAAAACTATTCAAAACTTCTGGGAAGAGGCAATATCAGATTTATAGATCAGAAAAACAGGCGGGTACTGGCATACGTCAGGGAATTTGAGGACCAGAGGATGTTATGCATATACAACCTTTCCAGGAGGCCTACCTATGTTGAACTTAGCCTTCCAGAATTCAAGGGGCTCAAACCACTTGAAGCCATCACCAAGGCACCTTTCCCCAAAATTGGGGATCTGCCTTATTTCTTCACCCTTTCCCCAAGATCCTTCTTCTGGTTGAACCTCACAGTTCCGGATCAGGATGACACGAGGGATTTTGATGATTGATCTCCGCCGTGAAGATCTTGAAGGTGAAACAGGAAGGAGTCTGCTGGATTATATAAGAAACAGGAGATGGTTCGGACAGAAGTCCATGGAACCTGAGACTGTCAATGTCCTGGACATCATCCCTCTGGATCGGGGAAAAAACATAAATATTGTTATTGTTGAGATTGGCTTCGCCGGTAATGGGAATGCAATTTATTCCCTTCCCATAACTGTTTCGTTGAATGATGATGAGGGTACAATAGCATCAACCTATTCTGGTGATCTGAGAATTTTTCTGCGGGACGCTTTCTTTGACCCTGCCTATACCGAGGCAGTGATAAGAGGCATTGCTGCGGATGCTGATATTAAAGGAATGATCGGAACGGTGAAGTTCTTCAAAACCAGGTTCTTCACAATGCCTGCGTTCCAGAGGTTTGAAACAGTAAGATCGGAACAGAGCAACAGTTCCTCCATAGTGGACAGATTAATAATAGTAAAGAACTACAGATACCTGCAGAGTGGGGAAAATCCAGATCTGGAGATGTCCATGGCACTGGTGGACAGATCCGGTTTCAGCAATGTACCCAGGCCAATGGGATATGCCCTCTACGAAGGAAGAGGAATGAGATTGTACCTGGCAGGTTCTTTCCAGTTTCTGGATGGATCAGTGGATGCCTGGACATACTATACTGGCAGGTTCACATCCCTTGCCGAGAATCTTGAGGATTTCCAGAGGTTGAAAAGTGATATTGTCCGGCTTGGAGATGAACTTGGAAAGATCACCGGGAATATGCACAGATCGCTCTCACTGATAGATGATCATGCCTTCAAGCCGGAACCTCTGCAGATAGGTGATCTGCAGGGCATTGTGATTGGATCTGTGGAATATACGAGAAAGTGCCTTGAACTCCTTGGGTCTTATGCAGAAAAAAATGGCGGATACCTGGAACGTCTTGGAAAGATATCCGAAAAAGTCAATTTCAACAGCATAGCTGAGAAAATGCTTTCCGGGTTGACCGTAACAGGAATGAAAAAGATCAGGGTGCATGGAGATTATCACCTTGGGCAGATACTCATATGGAATGACGCATTCTACATCATAGATTTTGAGGGCGAACCCGTGAGATCCATGGAAGAGAGGAGAAGAAAACAGTCCCCAATGAAGGATCTTGCCGGATTAATCAGATCTATGGACTACCTTGTATCCTATGTTGTCTTGAAGACCGGAAATGAAAGGCTGGCAGATGAGAAGGACACAATATTGAATGAGGTGAGGAGGACAATCATTGATTCTTATAAAAAAGCGTTCACCGGATACTGTGAAATACTTCCCGGGAACGGTGAAAAATTCAACGATCTCCTAGACATATTCATCCTGGACAAATCTTCCTATGAACTGATCTACGAGATCAATAACAGGCCGGAGTGGATTGAAATACCGCTGAACACTGTTATGAACATTCTTGAAAATTCCATGTCCTCCGGTGATGCCCATAAAAATATCTGATTGATCCAACCCTGGCAAATGTATAAAACAGGCGAATAGTAAACTATATCATATGTCATGAACATGCTCTCCGTATGCCGGGGTTAAAAGCAGGAAATGCGTATATTCAGGGGGCCACAGTTGAGGATAGCGGCACAAATTTCGCATTATTTTCTGAAAATGGTACAGCAGTGGATCTTGAAATTTATGGACATAAGGACGATGGAGACCCGAAAGAGATCATAAACCTGAAGGAGAGAGATGGTTTTGTATGGCATGTATTTATCTCAGGTATCGGTCCAGGGACACTTTATGGATACAGGGTGGACGGCCCTTACAAACCTGAGGATGGCCACAGATTCAACAGGAACAAACTTCTCATAGACCCCTATGCAAAAGCTATTTCCCACCCTGTGAACTGGAATAATGACATTTTCGCATACAACATTGGTGATCCTGAAGCAGATCTTTCCTTCAATGACAGTGATGATGCAAAATATGTGCCTAAATCAGTTGTGATGAGTGACAATTTTGACTGGAAGGGGATCAAAGGTCCTCGTTTTCCATGGAACAAGACCGTAATCTACGAAACCCATGTGAAAGGTTTCACAAAGGCCAGGGACGACATTGACGAAAATATCAGGGGGACCTACCTTGGGCTATCATCACCAAAAATGGTTCAGTACCTGAAGGATCTGGGAATAACTGCAGTTGAACTCATGCCGGTGCACCATAAGATTGATTCGGACTACCTCATCAATAAGGGGCTCTCAAATTACTGGGGATACAATACAATTGGATATCTGGCACCTGATATCAGGTATGCATCCAGCGATGTTCCAGGGGAACAGATAAATGAATTTAAGAACATGGTGAAAACACTTCACGAGAATAGCATAGAGGTGATTCTCGATGTGGTATACAACCACACAGGTGAGGGAAATCATCTTGGTCCAACCCTATCCTTCAGGGGTGTGGATAATGCCATATACTACAGGCTTGATCCCAATAATCCCAGATATTATTACGATGTCACCGGAACCGGTAACAGTCTTGACGCCGGACATCCCCAGGTATTGAAACTCATAATGGACAGCCTTCGGTACTGGGTAACAGAGATGCACGTGGATGGTTTCAGGTTTGATCTGGCGGCAGCCCTTGCAAGGCAGCTTTACGATGTGGACAGGCTTTCGGCATTCTTCGACATAATATACCAGGACCCTGTCATATCAAGAGTCAAGCTCATAGCCGAACCCTGGGACATAGGTCCGGGGGGATACCAGGTTGGTGGTTTTCCCACCCTATGGGCAGAGTGGAACGGCAAATACAGGGATTCCACCAGAAAGTTCTGGAAGGAGAGGGGAAACATAATTGGCGAGTTTGCCACTAGAATCTCAGGTTCTCCCGATCTCTATGAGAGCAACGGAAGAAAGCCTCATTCGAGCATAAACTACATAACCTCCCACGACGGATTCACAATGTACGACCTGGTTTCCTACAGCGTAAAGCACAACGAAGCAAACGGAGAGGACAACAAAGACGGCACAGATGACAACATCAGTGAGAATTTCGGTGTGGAAGGTGACACGGAAGATCAGAGAATCCTGCGATTGAGGGAGAAACGCATCAGAAGTCTTTTCATAACGCTGCTTACCAGTCAGGGATCGCCCATGATACTTGGTGGTGATGAGATAATGCGCACCCAGAATGGTAACAACAACGCATACTGCCAGGATAATGAGATAAGCTGGTACGACTGGAAACTTGACCAGAAAAAGTTTGATCTGTATGATTTTGTGAAAAATCTCATTGGGATAAAGATGAGGTTCCATGTGCTCAGGAGGAGGAACTTTTTCCAGGGAACTGTGATGCCCGGAACCGAAATAAAGGATGTTACATGGGTTAAGAGTGATGGAAACGAGATGACCATGGATGACTGGAACTCAGGTAAGGTTAATGGGTTGGGTGTTGTTCTCTCCTCTGCTGGAATAGAGGAGGCAAACAACGGTGATGATATTGCCAACAACAACCTCATGCTTCTCTTCAACCCCACGGATACAGATATAGAGTTCACCATCCCCGAAAAGTGGCAGAACACCGATGTGCTGATCGATTCGATCCCTGAACACAAGGATATTTTTCCCCTGCGCGTAAATACCCATAGAATAAAATTGGAAGCGGGTTCCGCAGCCATACTGATGGAATCTTCAGATCAATGAGAAATCCGCATTATAAATGCGGAGTATGGCTGCATTATTATGGACCCTCTCTCCAGCCTTTTTTCAGAAAATGATTCACCAGGATCACGATCATCAGTGTGGAAGATCATAGAACCTTCAGAATTCAACTCAAGCTTTTCCTCTTTTGATGAAAATGACATTACAACCTTCACGGATGTATCCTCATAGTCGAGAATGATGAGGTGCCTGTTGCCGTCAGACCAGACTTCCGGTCTATGCCCCTGAATGTATTTCTTCCTTATGGAGATGAGATTTTTGTAAAGATCCATGAATCTCTTTCCTGTTCTTTCCTCCGACTGTTCATGGTTGACCTTGGACGCAGTAAATGTTTCAATATGGGAGGGGTTGGGAATGTCATCTCCCCATCCGAATCCGGAGAATTCGTCCCTTCTGCCCTGGAAAACTTTCTTCGCAAAATCCCTGTCATTGGACTCCATGAAAAAAAGAAATGGGCTTTGGGAACCAAACTCCTCACCCATGAACAGCATTGGGGTAAACGGTGAGGCAAGTACAGCAACAGCAAATAAGATAGCTTTTCTTTCCCCCATTATTGCAATTGGCCTCTCCCCAAATGCCCTGTTTCCAACCTGATCATGATTCTGTGTAAAAACCACCAGTCTTTCCATTGGAAGATCCACATATCTGGAACCCCTTGTTTTTCCTAAGAATTCTGAGTAAACGCCATCATAAACAAAACCATTCCTGTATGCATGCACTATCTGATCAAAATTTCCGTAGTCTCCATAGTAACCTGATCTTTCACCTGAAAGAAAGCAGTGAATGGCATGGTGAAAATCATCATTCCACTGACCGCTGAAACCGTAACCACACCTGTTCCTTTCCCGGACAGTATCCGGGTCATTTCTATCCGTTTCAGCAATGAGTCTTATATCCCTGCCCAGTTTTTTCTCCATTTCCTCGGCCAGATCAGTGATCTCCTTCAGTATGTGCAGGGGTGAGTTGTCGTAGATTGAGTGGATTGCGTCGATCCTGAGGCCATCCATCCTGAATTCTTCAATCCAGTACCTGACGATCTGCATCACAAATGATCTGACCTCATCGGAACCCCTTCCATCAAAATTTATGGCCTCTCCCCATGGATTGCGGTAGGTTGAACTGAAATAGTAACCAAGGCTGGGAAATATGTTTCCCAGCGGACCAAGATGGTTATAAACAACATCTAAGATTACATTTAATCCGTCTCTGTGGCAGATATCCACAAAATTTTTTAGATCTTCCGGAGATCCGTAGGAATATGAAGGGGCAAACGGAAAAACACCGTCATAACCCCAGTTCCTTGACCCGTAGGTCTGAGCCAGGGGCATTATTTCCACCGTATTTATGCCCGTATCAAGAATATGGCCAATATGATCAGATAGGTCCCCATAGGTCCCCCCATCCGTATAGGTTCCCACATGGATCTCCTGGATCACTGATTCCTTCATGGAGTATGTTTTCCACCTGTTATTCCTCCATTTGAAATTGCCGGTATCCACCATCATTGAGGGTGAATCTATGCCCTGGGGCTGAAACCGTGAAGCTGGATCCGGAATTTCCTTCCCCGATCTCGTTATGAACAGGTACCTGTCGCCATTGTTACCCCCTGTTACCAGGGAGAAATAACCTCTTTGAATTCTGGTCATTTCTGTGGTTTCACCTGTGGATAGATTCTTCAGTTTAAGTTCCTTCTGAAGCGGAGCCCATACGTTTACCTCTATTTCACCTCCTCCAGTAAACCTGACTCCATGCATTATTTCAAACCTTTTTTCAAACAGTGGTCTCACCATCCCTAATGATGACTGAAAATGGAAATTGTGAAAATATTTCTCCAACCTTCAAAGAATAACCTGTTGAAAAAACCTTTCCTGTGAAAATATCTTTGTAAGACCCAGTGTATCCTTGAGGAATTTTTATTTCTGTATCCTTCCATTTGTCCATTCCAGTTGGCATATCTTCCTCTGACATGGCTCCATTTTTCAGTATCACGGTTACAATGATTATGGTCTTACCCTTTCTCCTGCAGTAGCTTAATATTCCGGATTCAAGTGAACCTGTGGTTTCAACCTCTTGGTAATCTCCTGACAGAAAAAGGTCAGGGTTATTTTTTCTGAGGTTCAAAATTACGTAGTTTATGAATATCTTCAATGTTCCATCTTTCCAGCCTTTTCTTATTCCATCAAATTTTCCTTGCACATGCATTTCAGTGGCTTTATCCAGTAGATCCTGAGAGTGCTTATAATCAACGTTGCCTCTATTGTCGGGATCGGTGAAGTTCAGGTTCATAACCTCTGAACCCTGATATATATCAGGTATTCCAGGAGCAGTGAGTTTGACTATATTTTCTGAGATGGAAATCAGCATTCCCATGAACTGAGCCTTTCCATAGAATTCACTGAATGAACCCACGAATTCAGCGCTCTCCATGATACCTTCTATGAACCCGGAAAGGTGATCCTCGTACTCTTTGTCTGGATTGTTCCATCCTGTCATGGTGCCATCTTCCCTCACTGCCTTGATCATCTGTCCGTGAATCCTGTCCTTAAAGCTGGTTCCCTCATTCCATTTGTCAGGGGCTTCAGCCAGAAGAATCTGGTAGAGGTAATATTCATGATTTTTTGTTGGGTATTCTAGCGTCCCTTCCACCTTCTTGTGATTCAGGTTCATCCTGTGCCAGTTTTCAACCGATTCAGACCATATGTCCACCATGTGTGATATGGATGCGATCCTTGCCCTGATATCCTCACCCAGCTTTGTGTCGTGTGTGGAGAGCGTATTCATAGCCATGGGCCAATGTAAAGCCCTCTGTTTCATGAATCTGTGGAATGATTTTCTAGATACCGAAAACTTTTCCGGAATGCAGCCAACCTCGTTGAGAGAGATCAGCATATTATACTGGAAAAATACCCTGTCTTCAATTGATTTCGCAATTGTTGCCGGGATGAACTGCTGAAGTTTCTGAAAACAGTATAGTGCTTTTCCATCAATGATGGCAGAATCCAAAACCTTATTCATGCACGCCTGAACATCTTTCAGACCAGACCTTTTTCCAGCCAGGTTGATTGTTTTATGCATTGTGATCAAGTCCTCCCGGTTCATTGATCCGGATGCAAGATATGTACGGTACATGCTGAATGATGAAAGCAGTTCTTCAAGGAATTCCCTTGTTTTACCATATGTTATATCCTGACCGTAAATCTTTTCATGAATGAAATCGTAGAAAATATGGGAAAGAAAATCGACTTCATGGGAAAAACTGTACTTTATGTAATCCTTCTTGTTTTCTGAGGCCATTTTCCCGGGTGATTTTCTTACTCCAGAAAATATGGTATAAAATTCCTTCAGTGCTTCACTACTGTTGCTGTCAACAAAAAGGTAGGTGCAGAAATAAAGAAAATCATAACCAGTAGTTCCCTTTGTTTTCCATGATTTTCTCAGTTTCTCCCCACCGGTCAGAACCTTTTCCACCCACACAGGTGCGTTTCCAGTCCATCTGGCAAACCTCATGAGGAAATTTTCTGGACTGTAGAGCCCATCTATATGATCCACCCGAAACCCGTCGATTACTCCTGTTCGGAAAAGGCTTACCGGTTTCTGCATTGTAACACTGAAGTATTTTGGGTTCTCAGTGCGTATTGCAATGAGGCTGTTCACGGAAAAGAATCTTCTGTAGTTTGTCCCTTCAATGCCAGATCTCCAGTACCTGAGCCTGTAGTTCTGCCTCCTGAGAATTGAATGTATCATTGCCGGATCAGAATTTATTTTTTTTATGCCCTCATTGGTGGGGATGACACCGATCATTGATTTCACCATGGCCAGGCCATTTTCCGACATTGGAAATTCAAGATCATAAACCTCAAATGAGAGATTTTCCGGGTTGATAATGCGTATTTTGTCTGAATTGAGGACTTCTTCATATGGGTCACCCAGTATGAACAGATCAATCCTGTTATGGAATTCTGGTGTGTTCATGAAATCGAAGAGATTCCAGTAGAATGATTTCCTGCCGTATTTAAAAACGTCCCTCAGGTAGACATTTTCAGTACTTACCGCCATATGGTTTGGTACTGTGTCCTGAATCCATTTCAATCCTTCGCTGTGAAGCACATTTGATGCGTCCAGCAGGCCATCCTCACCCCCGAGTTCTCCATTTACCTGCTGAAAATCCGTCACGTCATAGCCATGGGTGCTCCCCCGTGTACTCTTCAGGATTGGGGATGCATAGATGGCGTCAACGCCAAGCTTCTTCAGAAATGGGATTATGGTCTTGAGATCGTGGAAATTAAAACCGTTCCAGAACTGGATACGGTACATTGAGGTGATCTTTGATTTATCTGCCATTGTATATGAATGATATATAGTTTAAATACTTCACGGGATAGCTTATTATATAATGCCCATTAAACAGAGATTTAGATGGATAATATGAATGAAATGTTCCGGTCTGAAAACAGTAAAATCTTTAACCTCTGGGTAACTGACACATCATGGTCAGATATCTCCCCATAGGTAACGGGAGAATACTTATAAATTTCGACGCGGATATGAATCTCATGGATTTTTATTTCTCCAGAAATCAGGGGGAGAACCATGCAGGTCATCCATTCAAATTCGGACTGGCAGTGAACAACAGATTCACATGGTCAGACAGCAGTGTAATCCACGATATTGATTACCTGGACCATACAATGGTCGGTACTTGGAAATTTTCCCACAATGGTGTGGATTTTGAAACATTTAATTTTGTTGACATTTACGAGAATCTGTACGCCAGGAGGATCACTGCCTACAACACCACGAAGGACCCAGTTGATATAAAATTCTATTTTAACCAGAATTTCAATATTTATGGAAACGACATAGGTGACACTGCCACATATATGCCAAAAATGAATGGAGTTCTCCATTACAAGGGCAGAAGATATTTCCTGGCATCAACGCTGGACAGCATGGGAAATAAAATGGATCAGTACGCAATGGGAATCAAGGACTTCATGGGCCTGGAAGGAAGCTGGAAAGATGCCGAGGATCTGGAGCTTTCTGGAAACTCTGTTGCAATGGGGTCAGTTGATTCTGTGATCAGACACAGAATCAACCTTGAACCCGCCATGGGTATGGATGTCATATATTTCATATCGGCAAATATGTCTCTTGAGGAAACAGCAGCCAATTCAGCTTTGATGACCTTTGAAAACCTAAGGAGATACGAGACAAGGACATCCAACTACTGGAGACTTTGGGCCGGAAAGCAGCCAATAAACCTGGAGCCAAGACTTTCGTCAATGTTCAGGAAATCGTTGTTCATACTTCGAAGCCATATGAGCGATAAGGGTGGCATTGTTGCCTCAAGCGACAGTGAAACCATAAAGGCCAATAAAGACGGCTACTATTATGTATGGCCCAGAGACGCTGCAATTGCTGCATATTCTCTGATAAGGTCAAACCATTCTGGACCGGCAAGAAAGTTCTTTGACTACGCCAAGAATCTTGCATCTGAGGAAGGTTACTTCTTCCACAAGTACAGTCCCGATGGAGAAATTGCCAGCAGCTGGCTTCCTCAGGTCTACAGAGGAGAATCCATTATCCCAATACAGCAGGATGAAACGGCCCTTATGATATGGGCCATGTGGAAACATTACGAAAAAATAAATGATATAGAGTACATGGCTGAATTTTACGAGACTGTGGTGAAAAAATGCACAGAGTTCATCATGTCATTCAGGGATGAGAACGGGCTTCCAAGAGAATCATTTGATCTCTGGGAAGAGAGGTATGGCGTTCACACATTCACCATAGCAACATCATTTGCAGCACTCATCTCGGCATCAAAATTTGCCAGAAGATTCGGAGATATTGAACTTTCATCAAGATATGAAGAGGCTGCCATGAAGATGAAAGCGTCATTTGAAGAAAAATTCTACAACCCGGAAAAGGGATTTTACGCACGGGCAATCATAAATGGAAAACCAGATTTCACTGTGGACAGTGCCATAATGTCACTGTACCTTTTTGGTGTGAAATCCGTCCACGATGAGAGAATGATCTCTTCCATGAAAATACTACTTGATCGCCTGTGGGTGAAAACTGTTGGAGGAATTGCCCGATATGAAAATGATATTTACCAGAGGATAAGAGATGACAGCACAATTCCAGGTAACCCGTGGATAATTACAACCCTGTGGGCCGCGGAATACTTCCTAATTTCTGGTGATGTTTTAAAAGCCAGGACCTATATAGACTGGGTTGTGGAACACAGCCAGCATTCTGGAATTCTGCCTGAACAGGTTAACCCTTACAACGGCCAGCCCCTGTCCGTATCTCCGCTTGTATGGAGCCATGCACAGTTCATAATAACAATGCTTGATTATGAGAAGGCAACCATGTCAGTGCATGAAAAAATGATCCATGAATCCGTCGGTATTCCAAATTGATCTTGAGGATGATTGGCAGCCTTCCTAACTGTGTTCAGAAACATTATCTTCATTTATCTGTTTCAAAGACCTGCTTTTTCCGAACGCTCTTACCTTGCTGAAAATGGGAACATGTTTTTTCGATCTCTTTTTCTTTCCTGTTCGTTCGAGGCCAAGCTTTAAAATGAAATAGGCTGTTCCCACCACCAGGATCAGACCCGAGACTTCCAGACTGTAAAGTCCCAGAAAATATAAGGTCATTATTATTGTTCCAATTCCCAGTAAAGGTACAGCGATGAAATATTTTCCAAGGATCTTCCTATGCTTTGTGTCTTCCTCACTGACCTTATCCTTAATGTACCTTTCATAGAAAGCTGCGAAATTGATTATAATGTAGGCAATGAGAACTGATGCATTGGCCGCTTCGACTATTGTCACAAATGATACAAATGTTATGAAAATTATCCCAAGA
>JAMCUD010000107.1 GCA_023379355.1 Thermoplasmatota archaeon | reverse complement strand
GGGAGAGACCTATTTTCTTAGCTATCATATAAATTGCCCGTTTGAACTCAACATTTGGAAGGGTGTATTTCCCTGAGAGGGTAAGCTCATCAATAAGTCTGGAGCAGTTTACCATATGTATTCTCGCGTTGTATCCGTGTCCCCAATCCTCATAGAGCGGAATTATGCTCCTGATCATTCCCATTGTATCCTGAGGGTGTGCAAGAGAACAGAACACTATGTCCACTGGGCAACCCCTTTTCATCATCTGCCATGCTGCAACAGGGGAATCAATTCCACCTGAGACAAGGGCTGTTAATTTACCCTCTGATCCCAGTGGAAGGCCCCCCGGCCCTTTAACTTTTGAGTTAAAGAAGTATACTCTGTTGTCCCTTACCTCAACAAATATTTCTACCTCCGGGTTTTCAAGATCCACTCCAGAACTGTAGGGGTATAGGGCATCACCTACACCTCTAACTATGTCCGAGCTTCTGAAGCTATGTGTTCCTTTCCTGTGGGATCTCACAGCATAGGTCTTTCCGCGAACTTTTGAAGAATAGAGATCAACCGATCCCTCCACAATGTCGTTCAGGCCACTTATCTTTCCCGTCATGGACAGAGAAAAAGTCTTGATACCCATGGTCCTTTCAAGAACATAGGAGATAATATCATCTCTGGAGTATGATGACAGGTATATCCTCCCTTTGTCTCTTTTTATGATTCCATTCTGCCCTTTTTTTCTAAGGCCTTCCAGAATATTCCTGACAAGTGCCTGCTCCATGCTGTTCCTTGCCCTTGGGCCCTTGAGTCCAAGCTCGGAATATCTTATTATATACACCGGATCCTCGAAATTCATCTAATATCACATCCCATCACTACAAGGTCTCTGTGACCCTGCATGAATTCAGTAAGCCCCCTTTCCAGGGAGTATGTTGTTAACCCTGTTTTTCTTGAAAAAATTGATCCAAGCCTGAGGCTCCTGTGTCCTCTTGAACAGACAAACACAATCCTCAATTTTGAGAGATCCTTTTTATCCGCAGCATATGCCAGGAATTCTTTATATGTCATTGAATTTTCAATGCGATATTTCATAAACATAGTTGTAGGCCTGGTATCCACAACAATCATGTTTTCGTTCTTTATGAAACATGCCATCTCATCACTTGAAACAATTCTGCAGGTCATGTCAAATTCAGGGCAATATCCTGAAAGGTTCATTGAGGGTTCCAACGAGTATGGGCCACTCCCTTATAATCCATTTTCTGGCAGTTGCTTCTCTGAGCTTTTCGGTAACATGAGACCAGGCTGACAGATCATCAACCTCATAGAGGACAACAAATTCCTGATCCCCAAGACCAAAGCTGTACGTCGTATACGATCTTATATCTCTGTTCTCAGGGTGTGAAACTGCCATCCCTATATGTTCTGCAAGTATCTTCTTCCTCTCTTCATAGTCTATGAGATACCAGTCAACGGTTTTGCTCATTGGGTAGGCAACAAAATAGGGGGAGGGTGAATTGTGAAGGGTATCTTCCAGGGTCGCATTTCCCTTCAGGTAAGGAGAATGCTCGTATATTGAAAGCATACTGAAGCTGGTCTCCGCCATGCCCCTGAAAAGAAGGTTGAGTTCAGCCTTAAACCTGTAAAAGTCCTCAGGTTTATGGGAGGAGACCCAGAATATGAAATCGCTGTCATAACGCAGTGATCGGTAAGATCGTAAGTTAATGAAGTCCTTTCTCAGAAGATCAAGCTTACCCTCAATAACCTTTTCCAGTGCGGCTATTTCATCCCTTGCAGAATTCCACAGTTTTTCGGTACCCTTGTAGGCAAGTATCATTGTATAGATTTTATCGGCCAAAATTATCATCCTCCCATTCCTGCCCCTTTTAAAAATATTGCCGGTATTTTGATCCATTGAGAGTGTTATCTCATCAGTGAAAGTTTCATGTCAATATGACTTTCAATGTTATCCCCCTTTCAATAATTCCATGAACCCTGCTTATTTCAACATGACAATAAGTTACTCACAAAGTATATTAGATCAGATGGTAATATTACACCATGTCCGAACAACCATATTTTGACACCGTGAATGCAGTGGAATATTACGTAGGATCAGCAAAACAGTGGGCATTTTTCCACCAGAAGGCTATGGGCTTCAACCTGAAAGCTTACGCAGGTCCTGAAACAGGTGTAAGAGACAGGGTATCTTATTTAATGGAACAGGGAAACATCAATCTCATGTTTACATCTTTCCTTAACCACAATTCCCCAATAGCTGAACATGTCAAGCTTCATGGTGACGGGGTGAGAGATATCTCCCTGAAAGTACCAAATATAGAAGAGACCAATGAATACGTGGCGAAGAGGGGTGTCGTGAAACCTGGAAAGATTGAAACTGTGAATGGAGATTTCGGAAAGATCAAAAGATCAGTTATACCTACATATGGAGAAACCATTCATTCACTGATCGATATTTCCGAGTATGATGACACGGTTCCACCGGGTTTTGAGCCCTCTGATGTAAAGGAAAAACCCGCAGGACTCAAGAGAATAGATCACATTGTTGGAAACGTTGAAGACAGGAAAATGGACAACTGGGTAAACTATTATATAAAAGGGCTGGGATTCGAACAGCTTGTAACCTTTGATGACAAGGACATAAGCACAGAGTACTCATCCTTGAGATCCAAGGTGGTACAGTATAACAACAGGAGCATTGTTTTCCCAATCAATGAACCGGCACTTGGGTTAAAGAAATCGCAGATACAGGAATACCTGGATTACTATAATTCTCCAGGTGTTCAGCACATTGCCCTTGAAACAGACGACATCATAAAAACAGTAACTGAACTGAAGCAGAGAGGTGTGGAATTTCTCTACACTCCAGCAAAATACTATGACACACTGGCAGAACATGTGGGGACTATTGATGAGGACATAGAGGACCTAAAGAATCTGTACATACTTGTTGACAGGGATGAATATGGATACCTGCTCCAGATATTCACAAAGCCAATGGGTGACAGGCCAACCTTCTTTTATGAGATTATACAGAGAAAAGGGGCAAGATCATTCGGCAAAGGGACTTTCAAGGCACTTTTTGAGTCCATAGAGAGGGAGCAGGCAAAAAGAGGCAATCTCTGAGTCCAGAAAATAAAAAAAGGAATAAGTAATGGTGACTCAGTGCACTGGTCATATGGGTGTAATGTAAGAAAAGTAAGGCCAGGAAGCAGCATAAATACCGGGGATAATTTCAATGAAAGTTGCAAGGATCAGAAGCGATGAAGGGCGTTATATTGCAGTGTTCGGCAAGGATCGGTGGGTAGATGTATCTTCAATTCTGAACGATACGGCCGATAATATAGAAAAGTCCTTTTTTTCCACACTTACCAGAAACAGGGACAGGATTCTAAAATTCATAGAGGAGACACCGTCGGAAGATCTCGTGGAGGTTGTCCCCAGAACTTTTCTAATTCCAGTTCCCAGAATCAACCAGATACGGGATTTCTACGCATTTGAGGATCATGTGAGAAGGGCAAGGGAGAGACGTGGCCTTGACATGGTTCCGGAATGGTACGAGATTCCAGCTTTTTACTATTCAGGTACGGCGAATCTTTTCGGTTCAAGCGACAGCATACCCTACCCTTCCTATACCTCAGAGATGGATTATGAGCTCGAAGTGGGTGCGGTCATAGGGAAAGAAGGGAGGAATATTTCCCGGGGAGAGGCAAAGGATTATATCTTCGGGTTGGTGCTTGTAAATGACTGGAGTGCCAGGGATGTGCAGAGGAAAGAGATGAATATCGGGCTTGGCCCTGCAAAGTCTAAGGATTTTGCAACTTCATTCGGCCCATACATCACAACAATGGATGAATTTTCCGGCCTGACAAACGGTGATGGTAAAATAGATGTTTCATTATCCGCATCTGTTAACGGAAACACTTATTCTCAAGGAAACCTCAAATCTATCCACTGGGATTTCGAGGACATGATCACATGGGCATCACAGGATACCACACTCAGGCCGGGAGATATAATAATGTCCGGAACGGTGGGTACGGGATGCATACTGGAGATTGGCCCTGAGGAACATGGGTGGCTGAAGAGAGGCGATATTGTGAGGTTCCATTCGGATATGTTGGGAGAAACATCCAATAAAATTGTTGAGGGATAAAAATGGTGTATTATGTAAGACAGGGTATTGTGCCCCAGAGCAGGCACACATATGAGGACATAGAAAAAGTGAGAAAGGAGGAGCTGTTCGGTGAGGAGAGCTTTGATGGCCCATATTCACTCATATACCATGTAAATGAGCCTACCAGGGTAAGTTCTGTCCAGTCAGAGAAGAAATATGAATCAACCCGGAGGGAAAATCTAATGCTTCACCGCCATTTCAGGACCTCCGAGATCGTTTATTCAACAGATCATTTCAGGTCCAGGGAGGTCATCCTGTTCAACAGCACCCTGAAAATTGGTGTCATGAAGCTGAAGGGAAATCCATCCGATTTCTTCTACAGGAATGCACTTCATGACGAGGTCCTGTTCATTCACAGGGGCAGCGGAACACTGAAATCCATGCTTGGAGACCTGAAGTTCAGGAAAAATGACTATGTTTACATTCCCAAGGGAACCACATACAAGATTGATCACGAGGGGGAACTTGAGACATTTTTTGTACAATCAAAAGAAAGGATCGGTACACCGCCCCGTTATCTCAACATTTACGGTCAGCTGAAAGAGGGCACACCATATTACGAAAGAGACTTCAGGACACCTGTTCTCGGAAAGCCATCTACTGAAAAGGGTGATTACACTGTGTATGTGGACTATTCAAAATACTTTGCCGTTGAAAAAAGGGATCAGAATCCGTTCGATGTGGAAGGTTGGGACGGATATCTCTACCCCTATGCAATCAATACGGAGACAATGGCACCCATTGTGGGCAAACTTCATCAGCCTCCTCCAGTCCACGAAACGTTCAGCGGGAAAACATTCATGATCGGTACATTTCTCCCAAGGAAGTTTGATTTCCACCCAAGATCCATACCAATTTCCTATTACCACAGTAATATAGATACGGATGAGGTTCTATTCTATTCTTCCGGGAACTTCATGAGCAGGAAGGGCATAGAGCCGGGATCAATAACCATCCATGTGAGAGGACTGATACATGGCCCGCAGCCAGGTTCAGTTGAGAAGGCCATTGGAAAAGAAGGCACCGATGAGATTGCCGTTATGGTTGAAGCCTATGAACCCCTGATACCAACAGAGAAATCGGAGGAAATAGAGGATAAGGACTATATGAAATCCTGGTATGTCTGACCATGGAGTTCAACTACCTGCCCATAAGAAAGGTTTTTTACGGTAATGGGTCCATTGGAAACCTTGGTTCTATCATTTCAGAGAATGGAATGAAACATCCGCTAGTTGTTGCCAGCCATTCTGTTTCCAGGACCACATTTTACCAGGACTTAATCGATTCTATAAAAATTCCATACACAGAATTCGCACAGGTAACACAGCACTCCCCCATGGAGGAGATTGAGCACGGTGTTGAAAGCATGCGTAACCTGAACTGCGATTCAATCATATCAATTGGTGGTGGGAGTGTAATAGATGCTTCAAAGGTCATGAGATATTACCATAACATGGAAGCGGTGCAGGTTGCAATCCCAACGACCCTTTCAGCGGCGGAATTTTCACACATTGCCGGATACACCATCGGTGGGGAGAAGATGGGCATAAGGGACAAGGGCATAACTCCTCAGTATGTGATCCTTGATCCTGCAGCCACTGCAGAAACTCCCGATATTTTGTGGAAATCCACTGGAATAAGGAGCCTTGATCATGCACTGGAGACAATTGTAACAAACAACTTCAGCGAGCCCGCAGTAATGTTTGCCATTAAAGCCATAGAAAAAATAATGACGAATTTAGAGAAGACAGATATGGATGCAAGACTTGAATGCCAGAAGGCTGCATGGTATTCGTATTTTGAAGTTTTCGATGCTCCCATGGGGTTGAGTCACAACATAGGAAGGATTATTGGTGCAAAATGGGGGATTCCACATGGAATGACATCCTGCATAACTCTTCCTGCAGTGATGCGTTATTATGCAAGAAGCAATCCTGAACCTCTCGCGGCAGTATCACATCAGTTGGGAATAAATGGACTCAATGAGGTCGATCAGGCTTCCAGGACGGCAGATATGGTGGAAAACTTCATCAGGAGAATGGGTCTGACCAGAAAACTTTCCGACTATGGCATAGGGAAAGAGGACCTGGACTATATTTTGTCAAAACTCAAGGGAAACAGGGATGACCTGATGCCCCTGATCCAGTCCATGCTGTGATCATGAAGTAGCTTAAAAAGTCAGCTCCATTAGACCTGATTTCTGGTTCTTCTCCCTTCTGAACCTGACCTCGTCCAGTTTTTTTATCTGAATTTCCAGTAGAGGATCAGCCATGCCGGAAAACAGGTGCCCACCGACAACATTGTGGTCCCTGTTTGCACAGGATGCGTGGATATGGAATCTCGGTTCGTTTTCTGCTATTGACCCATGAAATGAGAGAGTTTCAAGATTCTCCGGATATACCCTCTTCTCGTATTCATTTCCGTTGAAGTAACCTACCTCAAGATTTTTTATCATACCTATACCGAATACCACTGTTCCCGATGAGACCCCGTATTTCTCAACCACTTCAGAAAGTGTGGAAAGTATATCCTCACCCTTTTCCATCTTCACCAGTATATCGTTTCCTTCAATTCTTGATAACATGGCGGTGTATGTCATCTGAGACAATAAATTTTCAGTAGTCATTGGAAATTGAATCTCATCAAAGTGGATGTCTCGGCTGCAATAAACATGACCACTTAGGGTGAATTGACCCGTCCAGTAAAGTGATCCTTATGATGCCAGTGAATCCATGGAATAATGAATGAAAAAAGACCTTAGAGATCATGCCTCCAGGTTCCATACTTTTTGCATTCCGACCCAAAAAGGAGTTTAGTAGATAACAACATAACTTTTTCATGATCAAAACATAACTGGAGGTTCCATGTATTGTTTTTCTCACCCAGGCAGTGGCCGGTTATGGTGACAAATTGCTTTCAATTGGTCTTGAGACTGAAATCATAGGGGCTCCATACAATAAACCGAGATCATATGAGAAGGGGACATTCCAATAGATAGAAGGAACATGGGCCCATTTTCTGGGGAAACAGAATCAAGAAATGTAAGAGCTTATCACGCGATCTCCACAGCTCAAACTGGGCGATTCTTGTTCATAATATGAAAACATCCTCAGTCACCGCCATTATTGTATGAGGTGTTTGCAGTGATCACCTGGAAACACGATTCCCTATGGATCTGTACACAATTCTTGAAGAGACCCAATTCATCGTAAATTCCGGTTATAAAATGTTTCAATCAAAGGATCCCCTCTGTAATCACACAGTAAGGGTGGAAAACAATGAAAAAATCGAAGTCTTTCCCTTATTTCTGCACTGAAGGTTATACTGACTGCTATGCAATTGCCAGCAGATCAACTTAACTCAATCCAAATTTTGTCAATAAAACTGCACAGACAGGTCACATGGTCTTCCAATGGGCCCGTTCCAGAATGAACATGATCAGTCAATCGGAATTTTTAAGATCTGACATGATTACATTGTTTTACTGGAAGGGATCTGGGAACTCACTCCACCATCCGCTTCTATGTTCTGGCCAGTTATTATGCTGTTCGTGGCTATTTCATATACAATTTTTCCAATGAGCGATGATGGATATCTTTCTGATCCAAGAAGTTTGGCATCACCGGGCGGAGTTCCGCAGTCATCTTTCCTGATGAAACCTGGGGCCACTGCATTGACCCTTATATTGAAACGTGCAAGATCTTTTGCCAGGGTCCTGGTCATGTATACAATGCTTCCCTTTCCTGCGGAATAGCCTGGATTGCTTCCATAGTAAACGTTTCTGGCGGCAGAAATGGCAGTGATTGAACCGCCCTTCCCACTAATATGTTTTACTGAACTCTTAGCAACATTGAAATAGGTTACGGAGTTATTTTGAAGTGCCTCCATGAACTGTTCCGGATCTGTCTCCATGATCCCCCTTGTGCTGAAAAAACCACCGGCACAGTGTACTACCCCACTGATCCCTCCTAATTCTTCAGCGAGTTCATAAATGACCTTCTGTGTGGACTCAAAGTCTTTAAGATCCGCCTTCCTGTGTACACAATTTAACTCCCTTGAAAGCCTGACTCCAAAATCAGTTCTAGAAATCAGGCCAATGGAAATGCCGTGGGAACTGAATTCTCTAGCAATGCTGCATCCCATCCCTGGACCAACTCCACTGATTATAAAATTATTCATTGTGTGTGATTGAAAGGCAATTATAAACACTTTCTCTGCTTCACAGTTCAAGTATCGACAGATAGTTCCTTTAAGTTCATAGACCAATTGTTCCAGCTTCCGTGCATCAGAAAAGTTGTATGGTGAATGGAGAACATTTTCCTCCCTCTTTTCATCATTGGATAATGCCGGCAGAGGCATTTTTCACAGGTTAAATGTACAGTGTAAAGGAGGGTCAGTTGAAAGTCCTGGCAGAAACCATTCCAGAACAGTATACCACAAGACGGTATGACTTACTGAGATTCAGGTACTCGGAAGGAATGTCTGTGTGCAGGAAGAATGTGCTGCTGGAATCAGGCATTATGGTGTTATTGTGACCACTTATATTCCAGATAAGTCCGTTGCCATTTGTTATGGGCCCGGGTTCCACGATCCTGAAAAAGATATCCTGGGGTTTATCTGAGGGCGAGGAAAAATAGACGGTGATGTTCATGGAATCCGCAAAAGAGGCATTATTGATCATTGAATTTGGAACGGAAGACTCAATGGTAAGGGTTGAACTGGTATGTTCATGGTATAATACTGCCGAAACAGGGATCATGCATAGAACTATGAAAATTGAAACAAGTATGCTTTTCCTTCCTCTCTTCCCAAGTGAACGTATTACTGTTTTACCTGCATTCTTCACGGCGTTTCCACTGATCCTGTCTGAAAGAACAACATCTTCAAGCAAGAAGGGGACCGTTGAAAAGCAGAGGATCACCCAGTACAGGAAATACTGGATGGAAACTCTGTAGTTAAGGGCAAGTATCATCATTGGAAACACAAAAATTGCATACCTTAATCTTTCAAAATAAAGGTAGTATATAGAAAACAGAATGAAAGCCACACAGATCATGAGAACCGTAAAAACGATCTTAGGGATACTTAAGAATCCAAGGAAAGAGATCTGGGAAATTCCAAAACCATATCCAATGATAGGCAGAAATTCAGGACTCAATATGGATTTCACATAGGACTCCGGGTTTAATGCAATGAAATATCCATTGATGATTAAGAATGTGCCCATTACAGCCAGAAACCATTTTACAAGGTTGCCTTTTCCATGTTCCTTCAGGATGAGTATGAAGAAGAAAGGTAGAACAAAAACCGGGATCTGTTTTACTGAAAGTGCAAGACCAAAGAGTACACCAGATTTCACGGGCTTTCTCAAAAAAATGTAGGATAACATAACAGAGGAAGCCCACAGTATTCCATTTCCTCCATTCAGCCCTTCCGAAAGTATCATGGTGGAAGAAAAGATGCCAAGGAAAAGGGTGGGTAGTAGATTCAGGCATCCTTTTTTGGTATATTCCAGGGTCAATATGATTATGGGAATGATGGTGAGGGTTTCCTGGAAAAGAGTTGGTTTCAGCGAAATAGTTGCGGTTGGCAGGTAGGCTATGAAAGAAAGGACTGGATATCCAAGATTTCGCACATATCCTCCGGTGAGTATGGGAGTACCCAGATAATAGGGGAAATGCATTGACGAAAGGGAGTTAATCATATTGACTGCATTATAGGGATTTATACCCCTGAGGAAGAGGGTGGCAGCATAGGTGTCTATTGCGCTTTCATCACTTGCAAGATATCTTGGATATAACAATCCTGCTAGGAATGTGAACAGAATCAGGAATATAATGATCTCAGCTGCATAGTAATACAGTATTTTTTGCAGCAGGCCCCTTCTGAATTCAATGATAACATAGGTGAATAAGGTGGTGAAGAGAACAATCATGAAGATCAGAGCATAGGGTCTGAGTCCAGACGGATAGGAATATATGAGTATCTGGATGGAGACAGAAACAAATGCAGCAATAAACAGCAGTTTCAACCACCTTTTCATATTTACAGTCAGGCTGCATAAGATGATAATAAAACCTGCAAATAGGGAGATCAGTTCCAATGGCATGGCAAGAAGGTTCAGGTACCCGAAATCAACCCAGATAAAATAAGCAATCTCAATGAGGGATGATCCTGTTACAAGACCCAGAAATATGACCATTTCATTTAGGTCAATAGTCAAATTGACGTTGCTTTCAGAAGGTTGGAATATTGCCCTGATCCTGTTAATCAAACTGGTCGCAAGATAGCAATAACATTTTAAATTTTTTCTGACCTGAAAATTTTACCCGATTCAGTTCGGTCTTAAAACACTGAAATCACATATTCAGGCCGTGGTATCGATCATTGGATTGACACTGTCAATTGTACAGTTACCATTCTCTGGATGGAGAACCATATAGGCACAGTTGTGGAACAGAACCCTCTGGTCATATGTGTTTGTAAGGGTGTTGAATATGGACCTGAGGACACCACCATGAGTTACAAGGAGCGTTGTTCCACCATAATTCTCACCCTTAAGTGCCTCAAGATAGTGAAAAATTCTCCTTACAAAAGATTTCCAGGCTTCCACCCCTTCCAGACTGTCAATATCTCTTGAGGTTATCATGTTGAATTCAATACCAAAATTCTCCCGGATCTCCTGGGATGTGTATCCTTCCAGGATGCCCAGATTCCTTTCGTTAAGTTGATCTGAGGCAAATATATTCTTAACCCCAATTATCTCAGATATGATCTTTCCAGTTTCCATGGATCTGGTCAGGGTGCTTGTTATTATCCGGGAAATTCTGTACTCCTTAAGTCTTGCACCCAGGTATTCAGCCTGCCTCCTTCCAGTTTCTGTCAGGGGACTGTTGCTCATACCCTGCCAGCGCTGATTGAGATTGGATATGGTTTCCCCGTGCCTGGCAACAATAAATCGCGACCGGTTATTTTGCATTACTGGGGGAATAGAAAAATAGGAATTAAATGGTTTGTAGTGGGAAAAAAAGGAAGTTTTTAACACCGTGAGCGGGAAATCCCACATCCTTCAGGGTGGGATGAAAGCGAACCAATTTCTTCATATATAATTACTACATCCATCAGTGATCATGAAGAAAGACGTGGAGGATCAGTGTTCCAGATGATAAGGACATACAGATTCAGGATCTATCCAGACAGTGCACAGA
>JAMCUD010000106.1 GCA_023379355.1 Thermoplasmatota archaeon | reverse complement strand
ACAGAATGATAAAAAAGGAAACGAGTATTCCTCAGTGGTATAGCTGCCAGGGGCTAATAAGCTTAATGAAATTAGCAGATAAGCCCACGCAACAAGCCTTAGCCCTTGAATATGCAAAGATGGGATGGCCAGTTTTTCCTTGTGATGTAAACAAGGCGCCCATAGTGGATCTTGGTTTAGGGTTTGTTCATGGGTTCAAGGATGCTACAGCGGATCTAAAGCTCGTAGCCAAAACATGGTTTAAGTACCCTGAAGCTGCAATTGGATTTGCAATCCCGCCTGATATAGAGGTTCCTGATTGCGATGTTCTTAAGGATGCCGAAAAAAAGCCAATTCTGAAGGATGGAAACCCTGAGGTTATTGGACTTGAATCACTTAAAGACCTTGTCGCTAAACTCAATTTGAATGATAGTGGGTTTAACACATTCACAACAAGAACCCAGTCCGGAGGGTACCATCTATTCTACAGAATGCCCGAAGGGATCCCTTCGTTTTGTCATACCCATGCTATGGAAGGCCTTGACCTGAAAGGTTATGGCGGATACGTAATTTTGCCAAATTCCCAGGGGCAGTATGGTAGGTATGAATTTCTCAATCTTACTGAGATCCGGCCCATACCTGAAGGGCTGTTAAAATGGATCCTCCAGTTCAGAGAGGTAAAGAGTGAGTTCAGGAAACTACCCACTGGCATGGCCAATATAGACAGAGAGGAAATCGTCAGGATTCTAACGCCGTATTGGGCCAGGGCGGATGGTAAGCGAAATGAGTTTACTCTTGCCATTGCCGGCTTTATTGCGAGGTCAGGAGGTACTGAAGAGGATGCTACCTTCATTATTTCTGCTCTTGCAAAACTGACAGGGAAGGGGTCAGACCATATTCTCGGCGCTAAATACGCTTTCCACAGAGAGGGCCCGGTAAAAGGCTTCAGATCCCTCGAGCAGTTGATGGAGGATGTAGGAATTGAGTAAGGCCAAAGTAAAGCGGGACGCAAACAAAATAAAAAGTGCAATTCAGGGCGGAGGCGGGTTGTATTTCCCGGGGCCTATCCATGTTGTGGAAGCCCTAACAAAAAGACACAACTTCAGAACCATCCCTGAAAATGGAAGCGACCGAGAACCGATATATTCCTTCAATGGTCAGATATATGAGCGATCTGAGGAGCTCATTAAACAGGAAGCTCACCTCGAGTATATTCGCCAGTGGAAAGCCATGAAGGCTATTTCCGCCTCGAAAGACAAGGAGTTAACCAATAGGCTAGAGAATGCTCTCAACAGAGGGCCTTCGGCTAATGACATTAATGAAGTCCTTTCAATGATACGCAGGACTACCTTTTCACGGGACAAAATGAACCCTACAAGACATATTCCATTCAAAAACGGTTTGCTGAACCTGAATACCCGGAAACTGGAACCTTTCAGTTCCGATCTCTTCTACACATATCAAATTGATGCAAATCTCCTTAACAGGTATATCACGCTGAAAGATGCTCCTAAATTCTCGTATCTCCTTAATACAGCATTTTACCAGAGGGACGTCCCCATGGTTCTCGCCTATTCTGCTTACTCTTTTCACCCAGACTTTCCCCAACACAAAGTCTTGTTTGTCCTTGGAAGGCAAAGGATAGGGAAAGGAACCCTCACCAGGATGCTTCAGGGGCTAATGCCGAAAGGTTCGGGTTCAATATCACTGGCTCGCCTCCTAACCTCAGAGAGGTTCGCTTTCACCGGCATTGAGGGGAAAAATTTGCTCATTGACAGTGAAACGAAAAGGAAATTCCGCCGTGGTACCGTGCTGGAATGGTCCGCTTTCTGTAATCTGTTCGGGAAGGACGTTTTGAGTGTGGAACCTAAGGGGCACGAAGCCCATGATTACGTGAGCATGGCAAAAGGGATATTCCTAGGCAACTTACCATTTATCCCGGTTGATAGCCCCCCGGCAATAGCTCGAATCTTGCTTGTAGTGACAAAAGATGAACCGCCCAAAAAGATCATACCTGATCTTGACGAAAAGATACTTGAAAGTGAAAGAGACGTCATAGCTACGCTGTTAATGCAGATTCTCTTTAAGCTTATTGACAGGGATTTTATTTTTCCGGGGCAGCTCTCGGATGATGAAACGGCTCAACTGCTGAACAAGTTAGCTGATCCTGTGGAAAATTTCATAGAAGAAGAAACGGAATATGACAAGGATAGCACGGTTCCAGTCGACGATGCCTACTTAAGATTCCGGGAATGGTGCAAGAGAAAAGGAATCCCAGCAATTGCAAGGCAGACATTCGTAAAGAAATTCAGTCACACATATCCAAAAAGGCGCAGCGGACCACGTGGAAACCGTGTTTATGTATTTTCTGGCTGTTACCTTTACGAAGATGAGATAAAAATTGAAGATCAAGTTGGACACGGATCAGGTTATGGTGAAACCGTGAAATTAACGGGTTTTGCGAATGAGGTTACCCGTGTCCAACATGAGTACTATAACCCCCCTGCGGAAGGGGAAAAGGTTAGGGGGTATAATAATATAGAATATAGTGCGCAAAAGTTGGACACACCTCTGAGTGTTCTGGGAAACAGTGAAATTCAGGGCTCTACAAACATTGAAAGCGTGTCCAACTTGAAGTGCAAAAATCAAGGTGTTGGCTCAGAACCTTCGGGCAGTCTTGGGCTGGAACACGTAAATTCCGATGTCCAGAATGAAAATTCATTATGGAGGGTAAACCCCAAGAAGGCGCTTTTCGATCTTGTCGAGATTGAAGCTCCCAAGGCCAGGTACCATTCACTACTGCCCAAGGCAATATTCGACATGATCCCTGACCCGGAGATGACAGCAAAGCGTGTCTATGAACTGTGTGAGCAGCTCACGGATGAAGGGGCATTCCTCAAGAATAAGATTGGTGCTTATTCTGTCAATACTGAGTTTTTGAATGGAGGCGGCTACCAGTGAGGTTTATCAGGGCAACTGACCGCCAGATACAAGCCATTAAGAATCTGTGCTTCAACCGCTCCAATCTTGAATATGTTTACAGTACCCTTGAAAGACTTGGCAAGGACACACTGTACCAGCTGAGCATAGGCGATGCCAAGGAGATCATATCAGCGCTTGTAGGGAGGGATTAGTCATGGTCCACAAATTTTCACAGGACGGCATGGGAGCTGCCTTATGCTCTCAGAGGAAGTGATAGCTTGAACACAACAGAGACAGCAAGAAAGGCATTCAGGAAGTTTGTAAGCCTTATTCCTGAAAGCGTAAAGGAAAGGCTAAGGCCGATCATGGGAAGGATAACGGAGGTACTGAAGGAATGATAACAGA
>JAMCUD010000105.1 GCA_023379355.1 Thermoplasmatota archaeon | reverse complement strand
CAATGAGATCCTTCTCGTGATTCCTGACCGTGTCCATTCCCAGTCCACTGAGGTAATCCACGGCAGCCGAAAGCCCTATTGCACCCTCTATATTGGGTGTCCCTGCCTCAAATTTAAGGGGAATGTCGTTCCACGTTGAACCTGAAGTTGAAACGGTCCTTATCATCTCCCCGCCTCCCAGAAATGGATGCATCTGATCCAGCATTTCTTTCTTCCCGTAAAGGACACCTATGCCGGATGGCCCAAGCATCTTATGCCCTGAAAATACAAAGAAATCGCACCCAATATCCTGAACATTTACTTTCATATGTGGAACACTCTGTGCTCCGTCCACTATGAATAGACTTCCGTTGTCATGTGCCATTTTCCCCATCTCCCTGACAGGATTTATGGTGCCCAGGAGATTTGAAACCTGAGTTATTGAAACTATTTTGGTATGGGGATTGATCTTTTTCCTGAAGTCTTCCATATCCAGCCTGCCATCTCTTGTTATATCGGTATAGACGACCTTTATTCCTCTCTCTTCAAGAAACTGCCATGGAACTATATTTGAATGATGTTCCATGATGGAAATGAGAATCTCGTCTCCGGCGGATAAGTTTCTTCCCAGAGTATAGGAGAGAAGGTTCAGAGCTTCAGTGGTATTTCTCAGGAATATTATCTGATCAGGAGATGCCGATCCTATGAAACGTGAAAGGTTTTCCCTGGATTTTTCATACATATCTGTGGCGGTCTCGCTTAGGCTGTATATACCTCTGTGAACATTGCTGTAATAATTCTCATAGAAATTGGTTACAGCGTCAATAACCCTTCTCGGTTTCTGGGATGTTGCGGCGCTGTCCAGATATGTCAGGTTGCGGTTTTTTTCTGAGTGAAAAATAGGGAAATCCCGTTTAATTTGTTCCCATTGTATCAAGAACTGTGCCTTCTGTGTATTGTTTTATTCTGTTATTCATGAACTCGCTGTTTGATTTCTCAATCACGTAGGAAACAAAGCCTTCTGTGATCATGGATCTTGCTGTGTTCTCATCGATTCCCCTTGATCTTAAATAAACTATCTCGTCCTCATTTACGTTGCTGATTGATGAACCATGTTTGGATTTCGTATTGCTGTTCTTTATCATGAGTCCAGGTTTTGAATTGGCATAACCCTCTTTCGAAAGCAGAAGTATCTTTGAATCATAAAATCCGGTGGCATTCACAGCTTCAAACTCCAGATCTATATTACCCCTGTGTATTGTGGAACTTGAACCTTTCACAACCCCCCTGACATGTATGTCTGCTGTTGAAGATTTTCCCACCTGAAAACTGCTGTCCCGAATATCTATTTTCTGCTTAATATCAGAAAAACTGACACCGTAGACGCGGTAATCTGAACTGTCCCCGATCTGCTGTGATTCGTTTCCGAATATGACCCTGTTCCCTCCGTGGTTTATGTGAAATATCTGGAATTCTGTGTATCTCGACTGGTATGACTTTACAAACGAGAGGTCCGTTACAGATAGGGATTTGTCCTGAACATAGTTGAACTGCACCTTTGAATATTCATCCTGGAAGAAGTATATATTCTTCCCCTGTACAGCATTGCCGTCGCTTAGACTCTCATTGACCTCTGTAAAGTTGAGTCTTGATTCCTCCCCGCATGAAACTACTGTCTTGTATGCATATGAATCCGTTCCGTTTGAAAGATTGTGAACTGTTATGTCAGCTTTCACGTTACTTTTAACTTTCACGAAGAGGCCTCTCTGCCATGCCGAATTGATGAGAAATTCCATCCTGTCGTCTCCAAGATGGCTGTTGTCAAGAAACTTGGATCTAATTTCTGAATCTTTGGCAGCTTCGATCAGATCCAGTACTTCAACGCCCTCTGGAAGATTCTCAACCGATTCCACCTTCCCGTTGATCACCTTTATGTTGGCTTCAACAATGAACCGTGGGTTCCTGGGGGTCTCGCTGAATTCGCCGTACAGCATCCTTTCCAGATCTTTGTCAGTGACTTCAACATACTCGCTTACAGTTGGGCTTTCCTTGTAGCTTCTAATGGGTGCCTTTAGAAATGCGAGAAATGAATCCCGCCTGAACTCGAAAGCTTCGTCATTGAGCCTTGTCTTTAATGTTTCCGGATACGTCTCCATGAAAGATCATCCTACCGCGCCCATCTTGCTCATTTCAAGTTTTACCAGACGGTTCATCTCAACCGCAAATTCCATGGGTATTTCCTTCATTACATCGTCCATGAAACCCAGTACGATCATTGAGCTGGCCTCTTCCTCGCTCAATCCTCTTGACCTGAGGTATGTGAGTTCTTCGGTGCCAATCCTTCCTACTGTTGCCTCGTGGCCGAATGTTGCTGTTGGTTCGTATATTTCGTCGTGGGGATAGGTGAAAGAGGTTGATTCATCATTTATGAGAAGAGCGTCACACTGCACATGACTCTTTGAATTTATTGCGCCCTTGTTCATTCTGAGAAGACCCCTGTATATGGCCTTTCCATCCTCTATGCTTATACTCTTTGCCACTATCCTGGATGAAGTGTGTGGTGCAAGGTGAATAGCCTTTGCGCCAGTATCCTTTACCGTTCCTGGTCCTGCCAGTGAGATGTTGAGATTGTGTGTTGAAGCATATGGTCCCCTGAGATAAGATGAGGGATACAGCATTGTTACCTTTGATCCGAGAGAACCTCCTACCCATTCCATCTGGGCATTCTCCTCAACCCATGCCCTCTTAGTTGGCATATTGTAAACACTCTTTGACCAGTTCTGAACACTTGTGTATCTTGCCTGTGCATTTTTCTGGACATATATTTCAACAATTGCACTGTGGAGTGAATCCGTGTCATATCTGGGAGCCGTGCATCCCTCTATGTAATGCACCTTTGATCCTTCATCGGCAACAACTATTGTGTGTTCGAACTGACCTGTAGCCTCTCCGTTCATCCTGAAATAAGTCTGAAGAGGCATGTCGATCTGTACCCCCTTTGGAACATACAGGAATGATCCTCCACTCCACACTGCTGCATTGAGTGCTGCAAACTTGTTGTCCGATGCAGGAACAGCTTTGCAGAAATAGTTTTTCACAAGATCCGGGTGCTGCTTCAGAGCTGAATCAAGGTCCATGAAAACAACGCCCTTGTCCTCCCATACCTTCTTCAGGTTATGGTAAACGCCTTCACTATCGTACTGTGCCACTGACCCAGCAAGATATTTCTGTTCCATCTCTGGAACTCCAAGTTTCTGGAAGGTGTTTTTTATGTCGTCTGGAACGTCTTCCCAGTTCCTGGCTTTGACTTCATCAGGTCTCGTGTAGTAATGTGTGTTATCCCAGTCTATACCGCTGAGATCTGGTCCCCATGTGGGCACAGGTTTCTTAAAGAATATTTCCAGGGCGTTGAGCCTGAATCTTCTCATCCAGTCCGGTTCTTTCTTGATCTCGGAAATTTCCTCTACAACATGTCTGTTCAGACCAATTCCTGTTGAATATATTGATCTGTCAGCGTCGTGAAATTCCCAGTCTTCTTTTTTTACATTTGAAGATTTGAGGTCTTCAAGCAATTTTTCAATCTGTTCATCCTTTGATAGTTCTACTTCCATTTTCATTCACTCCTTATCCAATCGTAACCTTCATCCTCTATTTTCAATGCCAGAGATTTTTCACCGTTCATTGTTATTTTGCCGTTCATAAGTATGTGTACAAATTCCGGATCTATGTTCTTGAGAATTCTCTGATAGTGAGTTATTATGAGGAAACCGACGTCCTGGCTGTAATAATCTCTTATTTCGTCTGCAACCAGCTTCAGTGCATCCACATCCAGACCAGAATCAATCTCATCAAGGATAACTATTTTTGGCCTGAGAATGACCATCTGAAGAATTTCCACCCTCTTTCTCTCTCCTCCGGAGAAACCATCATTTACTGATCTTGAGAGAAACTCCTCATCCAGTCCAACCTTTTTCAGATGATCCTTGATTCTGCCCTGGAATTCGCTCAGTGGAACCTTCTCTTCCGGATGAAGCTGCTTGTAAGCTGTTCTGAGGAAAGATGATAGCTTAACGCCAGTTACTGAGACCGGGTTCTGGAAAGCAAGGAAAAGCCCAGATCTGGCTCTCTCTTCTGGAGTCTTGTTGACCAGTTCCTTTCCATCAAGCTTTATTGATCCCCCTGTAATTGTGTAGTTTGGATGTCCCATCAGGACATTTCCAAGTGTGCTTTTACCTGCACCGTTTGGGCCCATAAGGGCATGAATTTCTCCGCCTTTGACGGTCAGGTTTACGCCTTTAAGTATCTCCTTGTCCGCGACTGAGGCTCTGAGATCCTTTATAATTAATTCCGACATTGATTCCGACACCACTACCCTATACATTTTCTGTATTTAAACACTTTCTTGTGTCTAAATTGACTAAAGTATATATAGCTGCTTTTCATTATTATGTTGTAATGGTTGAATCAATATCTGAGAATAGCGATATCATAGGGATGCTCGGAAGGGTGAAAGAGAATATCCTGAAAGAGCTCAGCTATTCTGAGAAAAGCACTGCTGAACTCTCCGAAATTTTGAAGATTAACAAGACTGCGGTCAAGGAACATATGGGTTACCTGGAGATGAAAGGATATGTCCGTTCATATTTCAGGGGAGATGGCAGAGGCAGACCAAGTAAATTTTATGAGATCACTGACAGGGGAATTGAACTATTTCCCAAGAAATATGTAGCTTTTGCATCTTTGCTTGTGGATACCCTGGAGAAAGAGATTGGAAAGGAAAAGGTCAATGTTATTCTTGCAAAGGTTGCAGATCGGCTCATTAGTGAGGCAGGATGGAAAGATGGTGGCATTGTAAGTTCAATGTCAAGAAGTGAAAAAATCCAGAAGCTTGAAGATTTTGTGGGTATTCTAAACCGTCTTGGTTATTACGCACGGCTGGAAAAAACCCCGGATTCTGTTAGGATTGTTAGACACAATTGCATTTTTTACGAACTGGCAAAAACAAACAAAAAAATCATCTGTGGAACTCTTGGTTCAGATATGATAAGCAGTTCCCTGGACACAAACTTCTCCATAAAGGAAAAATTTTCCGATGGGGGGAAGAAATGTGTTGTTGAAATTTCTGTCTAGACCATTAACTTCTGCTTCAGATTGAATACCATATCTTTTACTGTCAATTGGAGATCATATTTTGGATTGAACTTCCAGTCTGTCTGTGCCCTGCTGAAGTTAACAGAATGGGGCCATCCATCTGCTATATCCTGCCTGTAATCTGGCTTATATTCGACCTTGAATTCCGGGTAATACCTTTTGATCTCTTCGTGCAGGGAGGCCGGAGTTATACTGTATGATCCGACATTATAATCCGTAAATCTAGTGAGATTATTTCTTGGAGCTTCGTAAAGATCAATAACCGCTTCCAGTGCATCAGTCATATACATCATGGGCATTTCAGTGTCCTGTCTTAAATAGCACCGGTAATCCTCTCCTCTTACCGCGTGTATTATCATATCAACAGCATAGTCCGTTGTACCAGCTGTTGGTGGAAATTTATAGCTTATGAGACCCGGGAATCTCAGCCCCCTTACATCCATCCCAAATTTTTTTGAATAATATTCTCCAAGCATCTCTACCGATATCTTTGTTATTCCATACATGGTTGCCGGCCTGATCACCGTATCTTCCTGGACCATATCCTTGGGAGTGGTTGGCCCGTAAACACCTATTGTACTGGGAATGAACAGTTTATCTAAATTGAACTCCTTTGCTGCAGCGTATATATTCTGTGTTCCCAGTAGGTTAACGTTGAATGTCATGAAAGGATCTTTTTCTCCGGTTGCAGATAAAATTGCAGCCAGATGAAAAATATCTGTAACATCATTTTCCTTAATGACTTTCCTAATTTTAGTTAGATCCGAAACGTCAAGATCCGTGTAGCGTATGTCACCAGATGCTTTATTTTTAATATCTGAAACCAGAACCCTGTCACTGCCGTACTTGGATATAAGGCGTTCCGAAAGTTCAGTTCCAATCTGACCCAAACCTCCGGTTATAAGAATAGTTCCCATAAAGGTCCACTGATAATCGTTCCAGTGAATAAAAAACTACTGGGGTGCAGAAAAACCTTCCTCTGAGATCACATTGGATTTAGGAAAGTGTCATGCCTCGTCCCGGATACTTCCCCTTTCAATGTGGGCACAGAATGGACAGCGGTTTACAGCGTATTCATAATTATTCATTCTTACCGGATCAAATTCGCAAAGGCAATCACACTCATTACGTGACATGCACTTTTCACACATTCTTGGTTTACGTTTTATACCTTTATTAGGTTTACCGAGGCTTGGAAGGGACTCTTTGATCTTTTAATCCCAATATACGGCCTCTTTTAGCATGCCATGATGGAAGCAGAATTGAGAATTAAACCAGTGTTAGGTAACTAAGGCAACTGTCATCTTATTTCTAACTTGAAATTTTTATTCTGGATCACCCTTATATGAAAACTTTCCATGACTTTTCAGTGCATAATCATGTCAGGAATGGGCTGGATTAAAAGTGAGATAGAAAATCTCAAGGAGAATGGCAGGTACATACCAATAAGAATTTTACAGAGTCCCCAGGGAGCATGGGTTAAGATAGACGGAAGAACGGTGCTGAATATGTGCTCCAATAACTATCTTGGACTGGCAAACAATCCTGAAGTCAAAAAAGCTGCAATTGAAGCCATAGAGGAGTATGGGGTTGGAGCCGGGGCAGTGAGATCCATTGCCGGTTCTGATGAGCTACATATTAAACTGGAAGAGAAAGTTGCAAAATTCAAGCATATGGAAGATTCACTTGTCTATCAGGGGGGGCTGCTTGCAAATTCCGGAACCATCCCAGTACTGGTTGGAAAAGATGATGTTGTTTTCAGCGAAGAACTTAACCATGCAAGCATCATAGATGGAGTGAGGCTGAGCTCTGCGAAAAGAGTGGTATTCAAGCATATGGATACTTCTGATCTTGAAAAGCAGTTAAAGGATCACAGAAAGGAGGGTAAACGATCTCTGGTCATCACCGACGGAGTATTCTCCATGGATGGCGATATTGCTCCTCTGAAGGAAATTGTGGATCTTGCGCAGAGATATGACACAATGAGTTATGTGGACGATGCACATGGTGAGGGAGTTCTGGGAGATCATGGAAGAGGCATTGCCGATCATTTCGGTGTTGGATCGGAACTTGATGTGGAGATGGGGACATTCTCAAAGGCACTTGGTGGAATGGGCGGTTTCGTTGCAGGTTCACATGAACTCATTGACCTTCTGAAACAGAGGGCCCGTCCGTTCCTTTTCAGCAGCGCCCTTAACCCGGGGGAGGCTGCAGCCATTATGAAGTCCATTGAAATTATGGAGAGGGATGACAGCCTGCTCAAAAAACTCTGGAAAAATTCAGAGGATCTCAAGAAAGGACTTCGCGATCTCGGATACAACACAGGAAACAGCAAAACACCGATTACGCCTGTCATTGTTGGAAATGAGAAAAAAGCCCTTGAACTCAGTACAATGCTTTACAATGAGGAAAAGTTGTTCGCCTCTCCAATTGTATATCCAACAGTACAGTTGGGAACAGCAAGGATAAGGATAATGCCCTCAGCTCTTCACAGCAGCAGTGATATAAAAACTGCAATAGGTGCCTTTGAAAGTGCTGGAAAAAAGCTTAAAATATTGTGAGTCCTGTGTTGAACAATCTTCACTGTTATAAACACACCATTTTTAATTTATAATTAACTTTCAAACTGGTAATTTACGTTTTTTATACCCTCCGATGCCAGATATTTTGCTATATCCATCTGTGTATATGTGAATTTTCTGCTAAGAACCATGAACTTTTCCATCTCGTTCAGTCCGAAATCCTTAATGAATCTTGCCACCATCTCCTTCATGTCTCCATGGTTGAATCTGAAAACAGCGTATGAATCATATTTACTGTATGATTCCAGAACACCTCTTTCATAGAAATGCTTAGCCCTTGCATAGTCAGGGTGCAGTTCAATATGCGCAAAAGTTTCTGCAAACGAACTCTGCGGCATAATGTTTCCCGGTGTTACTGCAAAAAGCTTGAATTTGAAATCTGCAACTCCTTTGAGAAACTCCTTAAAAGCTGATATCCCCTGATACCGGAATGGATCGTCCCCGAAAATGAAAACAAAATTATCATCACTTTCCCTGACCTTTATCCTGGATAATCTGTCTGAAACTGAAGAAAGCAATGATTCGTCTATGTCGTCCCCGGTTTTAAGTTCTGCCATGTCAAGAAAGAGACTCACCTTGCCCTTGTATCTCCCAGACTTTATGATTTCTGATTTCATTGTTAAAATCCCCTAAAATGATAAAACCTGGTAACCTTCTTTCATGCAG
The DNA here is from genome assembly GCA_023379355.1 of Thermoplasmatota archaeon. The sequence continues at coordinate 1,198 of JAMCUD010000105.1, read as the reverse complement.
CTGGCAATTATTGGCCCAACTGGGCTTAATTCTATCTTTAATTCTGTAATCTTTTCGGTCAGTTTATCACGATCCGCTATGCGTGAACAGGCTACAGGGATTATACCTGCCTCCTGAAGCTGTGTTATAACATCCATGAATTCCCTGTTACCCTCAGCAATGGCTTTCTCACTTGGCCCGAAAAAAATAAGTTTTACATCCGAAAGAAGTTTGTACTTCTTCATATTCAATGCCAGCAGCATACCCGATACTGCTTTTCCCTCTGCTTCACTACCCGAAGATATGATGATGAGTGCTTTATCAGACATAAGTTAAGAGTCTGACTCCGTATTAATATTTATCAATTGAATTTCAAAAAATTAATGTCAGTGTTTTAAACCTGTGGTGAATAACCCTGTATGGCAGATTGGCCGTTGGTTGATGTTTCGGTTGGAACTACAGTACTCAAAATCCCAGGAGAATACTATGAAGGTACTGTTTTAACAAGGCCAAACCGTTTTCTGGTTTATGTTTCTTACCGCAACAGAACTGTGATCTGCCATCTACACGACCCAGGACGGCTGAAGGAACTTATTTATCCTGGAAACCTGGTTCTTTTCAGGGATTCCATCGGTGCCAAGACAGAATATTCCATAACTGCCGCCTTTTACCAGGGACAGTGGGTTCTTACCGACACCAGATTCCACAACTCCATTGCTTCAAAATTTCTGGACCATGAATGCAGGAATGAGGTAAAATACGGTAACCACAGAATTGACTTCAAATGCAGAGACATATTTGTTGAGATCAAAGGGGGCACTCTTTTTGAAGATGGGTATGCGACATTCCCTGATGCTCCAACCAAAAGAGGGTCAGAACATCTCAGGGTCCTGCTTGAAACTAAGGCCAGGCATGAGAATGCGCTGTTGATTGTCCTTTTTTTCAATCCAGATCCCAGCATTTTCAGACCAAACAGTAAAACTGACCCTGAGTTCAGCAGATTATTTTACACTTGCCTGGAAAATGGCGTCAGAGTTAAAGTTTTCAAGTTCGGGATCAATGGAAATGAAGTGCTTTACATGGGTGAAATGAGTATTTCCCCACGGTAATGAAAATCTCTGCCTAAGAGAGGCAGAGGCAAATCAATTTATCATGCTTCAGTATATGCCATCCTAGAGTTAATTGCTTAAGAATAGTGAGAACAGGGAATCCTTTTTTC
>JAMCUD010000104.1 GCA_023379355.1 Thermoplasmatota archaeon | reverse complement strand
CAAAATCATCCATGGGAAGCGATACATAAATCTGAGTTCCAACCATTGCAAGAAACATTACGGAAAGCGAGAAAAAAAGAAGTTTTCTGTTTATGTGCGTCACTTCACCAGGATCGGCTTTTGCATCATTATGCTCGGAAAGACCCTGTTTCCTTATTGGATACTTAACAACGAAGATCAAAACAATAAGCTCAAGTAACCTGAAGATTGAAGCAAAAAAGAATATGTCATCAAATCTGTACACCGAGACTATTGATCCGGCAACAGGGCCTATGATGAAGCCCAGATTGAAGATCACCCTGAAGATGCCGAATGTTTTCTTCATGGGCCTTCCCATGGATGATTTTGTGATCAGAGAATAATAGGGTGAATATGTAAGGGAACTTCCTAAAGAGGCCATAACATAAGCTGTTATGATAGATATGCTGCTAATATCCAGAGATACAAGAACCCATATTGTAAAATAAAGGGAGGATGATATGAGTAGGCCGGCAGTTAAGGTGATCTTTTCACCATACTTATCCGATATATGCCCCCCAATGGGCTGAAATAGCATTCCTGTAAGATAAGTTATGGAAAATATAGCTCCTATGGCATATGGAGAAATGCTCTCAACCGAATAAAGGAACAGTGCCATGAAGGGAATTATGAACCCCATGCCTATGGAACCAGTGAACCTTGCAAAACCAACCATCCATAGGGTGGAATTGTCAAGCATAAGCGCATTTTTCACCCTGCCCGAACTCAGGCTGTAATGACCTTTAATTAACACAGAAGTTAATCAATTATTGTATATTTTAACCATTAGGTTAACATAATTAATAAAAGGGTTAGGGTTTGAAAAAATGGAATCTGTAAAAGTATGGATAGAGTCAGAGGTTTTCCTGAAGCATTTTCAAAGTTTCAACCATGGACTGCCTTATGTGGTGTTTCTCCTGGAATCCGTGCCCTTCCCTTGGGAATACGAGGAATCTGACATCCTTTCCATGTTCTTTCAACGCCCTGTAAAACTGGAAGTACTGACCTATTGGAACACTTGGATCCTCTTTCCCATGCATGAGAAGAACCTTTGCCCTGACATTTTCAACATATCTGAGGGGTGAGAATTTTACAAATTTATCATAAACATAGGGGCTTTCACCATACTGTATGGCATCCCACTCAGCTATGTTTGTGGTACCGTGGAAGCTAACCCAGTCACTTATCCCAAAAAGACCTATTCCAACCTTGAAAACATGGCTTTGCGTAACAGCCCAGGATGTCATGAAGCCACCATATGATCCTCCTGTTATTCCGATCCTGTCTGGATCAACATATCCCTTCTCCTTCAGAAATTCAATTCCAGCAAGTATGTCCTGGAAGTCCATCCCTCCCATATCGCCCCGGTTAAGTTCTGCATATTTTCTTCCCTTTCCGGTGCTTCCCCTGTAGTTTGGCATGAATATTGAGTATCCTTTGGGAACAAGATGCGAATACCTGTCCAGGAAAATCTCCTTTGAAGATGACGTTGGTCCGCCATGTACGTAGACAAGGAGGGGCTTTTTAGTTCCAGCGCTCCTGAAAAGCCCATATATTTCCAGACCGTCAGTTCCTTTCCAGGTTACAGTTTCCCATGGGTAGGTTTTTAGATCATCCAGTCCAGAGTTGACTTCAGTCACCCTCTGGGATTTTCCTGTCTTGAGGTCAACGCTCATTATCTCCGGAGGCAGATCCTTGCTGGAATAGACAAAAAAAGCTCTGTCATGGTTAGCAACGAATGACGGTGCAAAGCCTGGAAAAACACCTCCTTTGCCGGACCAAATTGTCTTCTTCTCATCTGTAAACTCCTTCAATTCAAATGTTCCCATGCTGTCAGAAAGTGAGTAGAATGAATCGTTTCCAGACCAGGAAATGCATGAATAGCTTCTGGGATCTGCTGCAGTGAGGTTTTCGGTTTTACCTGTGGAAAAGTCGTGCATCATGACATCCCCTGAAGTTACTCCCCGGTCACTCCACATTGATTCGAGAAATGCCACCTTTTTGCCATCCGGTGCAACCCATGGCAGTGCAATCTGACCGCTTTCAGGTTTATACACCTTCTTCCATCCACCTTCCATCTCCATGCTTATGAGATAATTATTGTACCAGGATCCTTCCCGGTGACTGTCTGAAGCCACTGCCGCAATTCTCCCACCTGCACAGTCAAATTCCCAGACCTGCAGTTTTTCATCAAGCATGGAGAAACCATCACGGAACGTGAACCTGAAAAGCCTTCCAACTGGATCGTTTTCTTCAAAGAAGTATCCATCATCACCGTTACTGTTATCTTTCCTGCCTTCCGGATCAATTTCCAGGAGGAACACCAGAGATTCATTATCGACCCACTTATAGCTTATGATCTTCCCCTTTGCGGCTACAGACTGTTCGGAAAAGGTCTCAACGTTCACAATATTGAAGAAATTTTCAGAGTTCTTTCCTGAAACGAAGGAAAGTGTACGTCCGTCTGGTGAGAATGAAGTGTGGGAATTCATGGAATCCTTTCTTCCAAACTCCCTTTCAGTCCCATCCGAAAGGCTTTTGAGGTATATCATGCTGCGATTTCCCTTCTTGAAATCTTTGTAAACTTTGGAAACTGAATAGGCAATAAACCTCCCATCTGATGAAGCAGAAAGGCTGCTTATATTCTTCATCCTGAAATAATCATCGATCTCCACTTCCCTTTTCATACAGCAGAAATATTTCTGTAGTTCTTTAATTTAGCCATTCCAATGGAATGGTCAACGCTAATATTCACAAGCAGGGTGGAAAAAACAAATCCACTGATGTTCAGGGACAGGTCATACATGCTTCTTCCAGATCCAGGTCATGAAAATATATTCCAGGTTGATTCCATTGGAGAAATGAGGTATTTCTATATAGGAAGCTCATCTGCTTCATGCCTGAGAACAATGGAGAGGTTCTATTCGCTGATGTACAGGTGCTCCGTAGAACCATCATCGGATCCTGGAATAAAGAGGAACAACCTCCCCTTTTACAATTCAGTGACGAACTGGAGAAGGAAAAGTTTCTATTCCCCCGGTTTCATGAAGAGCCTTATTGATATACCTTTTTTCTTCGGGAATGTAGAGTCTTCATACAGAATTTCACTGAGGTCGTACAGGAACAGGAGCAGGAAAGGTCTTTCTTATAATTTTGCTCTTTCAGTCTCAAGCGATGCTGAGAGAGAACAGATGGAAAACATAGAATCGTTTCTTGGGATGAAGATATGGGAGATGAAAAGGGATCATAAATGGAAGATGAAGAAGATGTCCAGGCCCAGAAAGATGATCTCATCCCTCCTCAGGGAATCGTATAATCTTGTTAATTTCATGAGGGTACCTGTTGAGGATGACATAGTCCTGGAAGTCCCATGATCATGATTCACCGTAAACTGCCATTCTGAAATTGGGATCTGTTTTCATGAGTTCGGATAAAGCGTTTTTCCTGAGTTCCTCACCAAGTTCTGAGAGGTACCGGTCTATGAGGTCCCTGTAGTTGCGGAGATCCATCTCAAGAACCTTAACCACCCTTCTCACGCTCTCCTTATCCGGTATTACAACACGGTTAAGGCCAAGCAGGGATGAATAATAGTAGTATTTCGCAAGATAAGGGTCATTGAAAAATGTCTTCTTTCCATCAACCACAACATTGATTCCCTCAAGCTCCCTGTACATGAATATGTCAGAACCTGTTTCAACCGTGATCTCCCCCACCACTTTGAAACCTTTCAGGTAATCTTCCGGGAAATTCCTGAACCTCACACCTGCCCTGATTCTATCCAGAACCTGACCATATTCTGAAGACATAGATCAGATGTGAGATCAACTGCATTTAAAAGCTTTTCAATGGGTATGCGTGAAAATGTTTGCAACAAAAACATTCTGCAATAAAGAATTTATCTGATGTATGAATGGGCGTTCCATGAAAAAAGGATTTGCGCTTGTAACTGGATCATCAAAAGGACTCGGGAAGGCAATTGCGCTTGAACTCTCAAGAGATGGATGGGACCTGATATTACATTACAATTCTGGAAAGGAGGCTGTCATGGAAGTGGAAAAACTATGTGGGGATCAGGGTTCTGAGACCAGGGTGCTTCAGGGCAATCTCTCGTCTTTAAGCGGAATAGATTCCGTATGTTCCGAGATCAAGAATATGGGCACTGGACTGAGGGGAATAGTGAACAATGCAGGCATAAGTCTTCCGGGGAATATCAGCACAATCATTCCGGAAGTATGGGACAGTGTGCTGGATGTGAACATAAGGGCTCCCGTATTTATTGTAAACCGCCTGGCGGGAACAATGGAAAAACCGGGTTCGGTAGTCAACATAAGCTCTGCGGCAGCAATAAAGGCAGGCCTTTCTGCAATAGCTTACGAGGCAAGTAAAGCGGCGCTTGTTCATGCTACCAGGTCAATGGCTGTGACACTGGCTCCGGGCATAAGAGTCAATGCAGTTGCACCGGGGTTTGTAAAGACGGATATTAACAGGAAGAGATGGGAGGACAGTTCATTTTACGAATCCATATCAAAGGCCACTCTTCTTGGAAGGTGGGGAAACCCGGAGGATGTGGCAAAGGCAGTGAGATTCCTGATGTCAGAGGACGCATCCTACATTACTGGTGAAACTCTGGTGGTTGACGGTGGAATTACCCTCAGATAAATACGCGGCAATCTGGAATGCAATATCATAGTGTATCTGAACACATGGGGAAATGGGATCATCCTTGAATCCTGTAAAGAAAAGAATGCCTGTGGTTATCCAGAGTTTTCTTTTCATGATTCTTGGAAATTTTACACTCTCCTCATATGCGCCTCTAGCCCCATTCATAAAGAACACATACCTTCTCAATTCAACTGAACTGGGCCTCATAACAAGCATAATTTTCATAGGTTCATTCTCAGTATCATTCCTTTCCGGAGCATTTGTAGACGGTCTGGGACCATCAAGATCCGTGAAGATTTCCTTCGCCGTTATGGCCATGGGTTCCCTTACGGCGGCACTGTCACATTCATATGTCCAGCTTGTCGCAGGGTTTTACGCCATAGGTTTTGGATACGGACTCATAACACCCTCAACCAACCGTGCAGTCATGGAGGAGTACTATCCACATCATGCAACCCCAATGGGAGTCAAGCAGTCGGGGGTTCCTGTGGGTGCAGCACTTTCAGCAGTGGTTCTTCCCCTTGTAGCCATTCATTTTGGGCTGCAGTGGTCTTTCGTGGTCACAATCATCATAGGCGGAACAATATCCCTTCTCATACCTCTTGGAAGACGGGAAAATACTGATATGAGGAAGCAGAAAGGTTACCTAAGGCAGGTTCTTGGCGCCGGACGGAACAGATCACTTCTTACCATCAGTATATGTGCAGCTTTTCTCTCATGGGGGCAGCAGTCCATTCTTACCTATTATGTTGTATTTCTAGAGCAGAGAGGGTTTGCCATAATCATTGCTGAGATATTTCTTGCACTGCTCCTGGCTGGAGCTGTTGCCGGAAGGTTGTTCTGGGCATCAATAAGCAGCAGAATCTTCAATGGAAACCGGTTGAAATCACTTGTCCTGATCATGGTCATTTCTTCAGTACTTTTCATCTCTTTCCCAACACTGTCCGTATCAATATTCAGTGCAGGTTTCCTGGCATTCTTTGCAGGCATGTCATCAGTTGGATGGAACAGCGTGTATGTAACACTTATTTCCGAGATAGCACCCAGATCAAAGGTTGGGCTGTTCAGCGGGTTGAGCCTGATGGTGATGAGCATGGGAACCATACTGGGAACACCATTTGCAGGTTTCATACAGGACACGACACATTCCTATGTTGTCATGTGGCTGACTCTGGGGATAGCTCTTTTCAGTGCAGCCATGTTCCTTCTTTTCATGGAGTTGAGATACAGGATTTACCACGTTGCCAGGGAGGAAACGGATTCTGTACCAACCGCCTAGAAAAGCCTCTGGGATGTTCCATTTATCATCCTGTAGGAGTGATCTGAAATCTCTGAATCCCTTTCATCCTGTGTTACGAAAATAAGGTCCATACCAGACCTCCCTGCATAATCTTTCAGGTTCACAAGAACCCTGTTCCTGTCATCAAGGTTGGATAGGGCCTCATCAATGGCTAGCACCTGGGGACTGGCCAAGAGTGCTGTTCCAATGGATACCCTTATTTTCTGTCCCATGCTCAGGTTTTTCAACTTTCCTCTAAAATTGATGCCCATAATACTCCTTATCTCATCGATGTTAGCATCCTTCAACTCACTTTTTTTCCTGTTTGTGAAATGTATGAGGTGATCATCCACATCCAGGTTTGGGAAGTAGCTATCCTGGTTTATGAATACAGCCGATCTATTCTGCGGCTGCAGAAATGTAACGTCCCTGTTGTTTATGATGATGTGCCCACTGTCCGGCATAATAAAGCCGCATAACATAAGAAGGGTGGTTGTCTTTCCGCTGCCATTTTTTCCGTATAAACAGATTGTCCCTGAATCACTTATGGATGGTGAGATTGTTGATCCCCCAAGGACCTTTGAGACTCTAACATCGATCATTGTCTCCTCCTTAATATGTCGCTCTTCATCAATCTGGTTATGCCAAGAATTGCCATTGAGACAATTATCATAAGGGCTGCGGCAGTAACTGCCACATCAGGGCCATAGTATCCGTAGTACTGGTAAATAAGTACAGATGCGGGTTCCACACCTTTGAAAGGACCGGAAAGTATGTAATAGGCAAGTATGGCAATGGATCCGAATTCGCTCATTGCCCTGCTCATTGAAGTAAGTGCCGCAGATGCCAGATCCTTAATCGTTACCGGTACCACAACCGAATAGAGGATACGAAGCCTGGATGATCCAAGTGAATAACCAAACATTTCGTGGTATCTGTTCATGGACGAGAACACGGACTGTGCCGATCTTATATAAACAGGGGCAGAAATGAAGGAGAGGGCAACAATAAGGCCCTGTATGCTGTCGAAAAAATTAATGCCAATTGATGAGAGAAATCTTCCGAAGGGTGTTATTGGACTTCCAATGATAAGGAAAGCTATTCCAACAATAGGATGCGGAATTGATGCCGGTATGTCTGAAACTGTCTCCATGAAATTGCTCTGTTTCCTCGCAAGATTGAATGCCAGTGGGGTGAACAGAACAAAGACAATGAATGCAGAGATTGAGGAGGATATCACGGTGAGTTCAATGGATTCAAAAACAGTGCCACTGAATCCAAGGGCATCTCTGTATACCACAAATCCAAAATAGAGTATAAAAAGTATGGGAATTATGAGCAGGGCTATTGTAGCGTATGAAATTATGGAAACTGCATCAGTACCCCCTTTGAATCCACTTCTCTTCATAAACTTCATTCAGGTCAGTCAACAGACCCTCCTATCTTTAACTTTCCAGACCGAATCAGGGGTTGAAGCCAGGAAGGCACAGAAACATTTGTGAAGAGAAGGGAAGAATTCAGAGGTACAAGCCCGAATTTTGTCAGGTTGGAGTTGTTGTTCACAACATAGATCACAAATCCATCCGCTGATGCAACATTTGAGTTGTTTTCCAGTGCTGAAATATAGAGGTATATTGGACTTCCGCTGGTCACCCCTGTGTCAAGGGTATAGTTGAACTGTTCATAGAACGTGGCAAGGCTTTCATTTCCCAGGCCAAGATCTGGAGGAAGGGGGATATAGTCAAGGCCCTTTGCAATTGCTGCAGATCTGTAAATGTAAAGGAATTGTATTTCTCCATCTACCAGTGGAGAAACAAGATCAGCTGCGCTTGTTGCCGAGACATTTCCATTGTTCCGCGACATTCTGTCCTCGAAATAGGTCCTGTTGCCGCTGTCATATTCATAACCTGCAATTTCGAGGCTAATCCATGCCCTGAAACCAGCAGGATCGGAGTTTGGGTCGGAGATGCCGACTCTTACCTTTCCAGATGTTAAATTCATGAAGGCATCCTTATAGAGTGATCTGCTGTTCGTTTTATGGGCGTTGGAAAACTGGTTTATTATTGATGCTGCAGAGGAGTTATGTTCTGAAGATCCTGAATAGGCAATAACAAGGCTGTCTGAGGCAAAGGCAATTGCCCAGCCGCTGTACCTTGGGCCCAGGTACGATCTGTCGTAGGAATTCAGTGCCACGGAAATGAAAACATTCGCCGGGTTGCCCTGGGCAATTTCTCTGGCGTCTGTATAAGAACCTCCGCCTTTGGCTGGTTCCACACTTACCAGGGAAGTATTGTGGTAACCACCCAGGAGGTAATTGGCCTCCTGTACATACGCATCGGCAGTGTATGTTACCAGTTCCGAAGAGTTATTGCCCAAATGTACGCCGTCCAAAACAACGACAGATGATACAACCACTATTGTTATCAGCACAGCAGTGATCAGAGTGTATCCTTTTTTCATCTCAACAGCACTTCTCCTTTAACAGAAAGGAATCATATGATAAACTATTTACTATTTACAAAAGGTAAACAAATTTATTTAACAAACATATGTGGAGTCATATGGTTGCAGGACAGAAAGATCAGAATGGAACATTCCTGACGGAAAGGCAGAGAGAAATCATGCGGATGCGCAGAAAAAATATGAAGAAATCCGATATTGCGAAGATTCTGAACATAACAAGGCAGGATGTAACCATACTAGAAAAAAGGGCAATGATCAACATTGAAAAAGCTTTCAACACCATACAGCTGGCCTACGAAGAGGGCCTATCTGTCAGGGTGGATATAGGAAAAGACATACAGATACTTGATGCAATAAAGGAGATTCTTGCGGCAGGTGACCGGGAAAAAATAAAGATCAAGTCATCAATTCCAGAGATATTTACAATCCTGAAAATATGCCATGGTTCAAACATAAAAAATGGCATCATTCAGAAAGGTACTGAAATAAGTATACTTCCCGATGGGTCCCTTAAGGCCAGGCAAATGAATGGTAATGAAAATCATCCATTTAGCTAAAATATTCCAGATGCAGTTACTGCACGCACCTATGAAATTTCAGCTTTTTCAGGCATTTTTTGAAATATCATAAAACTTGATATAAGATTATGATCATGTGATCATGGGTGCTTTAATGTTTCCTGAAGAGTTTGATTATTTCAGACCTGAAAGTGTAGATGAGGCCGTGGTCTTGATGAAAAAATTTGGAGATAATGCAAGGGTGCTGGCCGGAGGCATGAGCCTGATTCCTCTGTTGAAATCCAGGGTGATCAGCGTACCAAATATTGTTGATATGAGCAGGGTTCCGGAACTTTCAAAGATCGAGGAAAAGCAAGGAGAAATCAGGATAGGTTCAATGGTTACTGATTACGAGATAGAGAGGTCAAAGATCGTGCATGATAGGATACCTCTCATAAAAGAGGTCTCTGGATGGATTGGGGACCCACAGGTAAGGAACAGAGGCACAATGGGAGGTTCCCTGTGCCATGCTGACCCATCAGGTGACTGGGGGGCATGTTTCCTGGCACTGAGGGGCAGAGTGACGGTAATAGGGGAAAAGGGTGAAAGAACAATAGAATCCGACGACTTCTTTGAAGATTCATACACAACTGCGATGAAGCCAGGTGAAATCATGACCGAAATCATCTTTTCCATCCCTGAAAAAAATAGCGGCCATTCCTATAAGAAGATGGAGAGGAAAGCGGGAGATTTTGCAACTGTAGGCGTTGCGGTGCAGCTGTCTTTTTCTGAAAATGGCGAATGCATCTATGCAGGAATTGGTATGACTGCTGTAGGCCCAGCACCAATGAGATCACAAAAGGCAGAGGAATTTCTCATGGGAAAAAGAGTTGATGGAAATACCATTAATGAAGCTGCTAAGATTGCCGCAGATGAAACGGAACCTATGGATGATCCACTTCGGGGTTCCGCTGAATTCAAGCGATACATATGTGAGGTTCTGGTCAGGAGAGGATTGAATGAAGCCGTTGAAAGATCAAAGGGGGTGGAATGATGCAGGAAGGAAGCATAACCAGGAGATCAGGTAAGATAAAGATTCATGCAAGAATCAATGGAAAGACTGTGGAGGAAGAGGTTGAACCCAGAATGCTCCTCGTTCATTTTATCAGGGAAAAACTTGGTCTGACAGGAACGCACATAGGGTGCGACACATCAAACTGTGGATCATGCACTGTAATCTACAATGGAAAGAGCGTCAAGTCGTGCACAATGCTTGCAGTTCAGGCCGATGACTCTGAAATAGAGACCATTGAATCACTTGAGAAACAGGGGCATCTGAATGCAGTCCAGGAAGCATTCAGGGAGAATCATGGGCTTCAGTGCGGCTTTTGCACACCGGGCATGATAATGGAGATCGCATGGTTCCTCAGGGAGAACCCTCATCCCAACGAGGATCAGATAAGATGGGGAATATCTGGAAACATGTGCAGATGTACCGGTTATCAGAACATAGTTGAGTCTGTAAAAGCTGCATCAGAATCAATGGGAGGTGAGTGAAATGTGTGCCAGGCAGGAGATGGAGGTATCAGTTGAGGAAAATGTAACTGTACAGGGAAGATATGTTAGAAAAAGGTCCATACGCAGGGAAGATTCAAGAATGATAACCGGCCACGGCCGCTATACAGAGGACATAACGCCGCCAGGAACAGTTTATGCACACTTTCTCCGCAGCGATTATGCACATGCGAAGATAAAAAACGTAAATACCAAAAAAGCAGAGAAAATGCCAGGGGTCATTGGAGTTTACACTGGCAAGGATTTCATTGAAAAGCTGAACCCAATACCTACAGCATGGACAATACCAAACTCTGAACTGAAGATACCAAAATATCATGCAGTTGCAGTGGACCGGGTCATGTACGTCGGCGATCCAATAGCTGTTGTGGTTGCAGAATCACCATACCAGGCTTCCGATGCTGCAGAAATGGTAGATGTGGAATACGAACCGCTTGAACCGGTGATCA
>JAMCUD010000103.1:770-16561 GCA_023379355.1 Thermoplasmatota archaeon | reverse complement strand
GATAATTGGGTCAGTTCCGTGGAACGAAGATTTCTCAATTCCAGAGAGGCATCTGGGATTGCACACTGCCTCTGAGATGACTGGACTCAGGGAAAAGGCGCAGGCAATGGCAGATCACATTGATCTGGGTTTCCTGGACGATCTGCCTGACAGGAAATTTCCGGTATCGGTTGCAAGGGATGAACCATCCACAGGAAAGAGTATCTGGGTGGCACAGGACAGGGCATTCAATTTCTACTATGCAGATTCAATAAGTTCGCTGGAAAGGATGGGGAAGGTCCACTATTTCTCTCCACTGGCAGGGGAATATCCGGAGAATCCAGACCTGGTGTATCTGGGTGGCGGCTACCCTGAACTATACCCAGTTGAACTTTCTGAAAACCACAGGCTGCGGAAAGTCATCGTAGATTATGCAGAATCAGGAGGTAACATAATTGCCGAGTGCGGCGGGCTTATGTATCTGGAGAAGAAAATGGAAACAGATGAGGGAGAATATCCAATGGCGGGCATATTCAAGGGAACTGTCAGGAAAAACAGCCGGCTTACACTTGGCTACACAAGGCTTCAGGCCCTGGAGAATACGATCCTCTTCAGAAAAGGCGAAATAGCCATGGGGCATGAATTCCATTATAGCACCATTGAGGACGAAGGAAAAAAAGCACTTCACAACCTGAGGGGGAGGGGGATAGACGGAAACGATGGTATGGTTTTCAGGAATACCCTGGGTTCGTATTCACACTTCTCGCTTAACCGCTATTCAAAAAGGCTTCAGAAAGCGCTTGAGCATTAGGGGTCTATCATGTTGTTGAAGGATATCATGATAGCCACCCTGCTCCTGAAATCCTCTGCAATCTCATTGACCGGCATCCTCAGCCTGTAAATCTTGCGGCTTCTGCCCTTTCCCATGACATATTTCACATCCATCGACATAAGGTAACCGTCCCTCACAAGGGATTTGAGGCTGTCCGATGCACGGGAAGAACTCATTCCGAGATATATGGTGATCTCAGTGATGCCGACGTCAGGTACCTGATCCAGCAAAGCCAGTATCTTTGCCTGGTTTCTCGTGAATTTGGCATCTCTTAGCATGCCGTAAACCTGATCAGCCCTGACTCTATCCAACTGTAAAAATATTAACATGATCGTATATAAACATGTTGTCTACATTTGGGGAAATTTGTCAAAACATCCGTTGCGGCAGGAAATCAGATTTATATGGTAATCTCATAAGGCATGGATGAAGTTTGAGAGCCTGAGAGGTTTCAGGGACATCTATCCGGAAGACGCTGAACCAAGGGATAGCATGCTTTCAACCGTAAAGAAGGTGGCAAGATCCTTCGGCTACCAGATCATAGACTTTCCCAGCGTTGAACCACTGGATTTATACAGAATAAAGTCCGGCGACGAGCTTGTCAGCCAGACGTTTTCTTTCACCGACAAGGGTGGAAGGGAGGTTACGCTCATACCAGAGGCGACACCCTCAGTCGTCAGGATGTTAACTGCAAAGAAGGATCTGCCAAGGCCTGTCAGGTGGTTCAGTCTCCCAAAGATATGGAGATATGAGGAGCCCCAGTCCGGACGGCTCAGGGAGCACGTACAGTTCAACGCGGATATATTTGGCATAGACACGCCTGAGGCAGATTCGGAGATCGTCGGTCTCGCATGCACAATACTCGACTCTCTGGGACTTGCCGGGAACTATGAGATAAGGATAAATCACAGGAAGATGATGGATGAAATACTCAAGACTCTTGGCGTAGAAGATATTCCGAGGGTTTTCGGTATTATTGACAGGTTCAGGAAGATAGATCGGCAGGATTTCCTGGGCCTGCTCCACGAAGCAGGCGTGAATGACACCTCCGCAAGCATAATAGAGAAGCTTGCCGCTAGCAGGGTGAAGGCAGAAGATTCTGTTGCATTCATTGGAGAGTTCATGGAAATCAGCGGGGAACTGAAGGAATCACTGGATCGTGTGATATCCACAATAAGGATGATTTCACATTACACCTCCTCTGCCGTAGTCATGGATTTCTCAACCGTAAGAGGGTTGTCCTATTATACGGGACTGGTCTTCGAGGCATTTGACATACGGGGAGAACTTAGGGCTATCCTGGGCGGTGGAAGATACAATGGTCTATCATCCCTCATCTCTGGCCAGGACATCCCTGCCATAGGCTTTGGAATGGGTGATGTTGTGCTGGAGCTTCTTCTCAAAAGGTCAGGCCTGTGGAGAAAAAACGAAGCCGGCACCAGATATTATATCTGCACAGCTTCAGATGACGCCGAAGAGGCTTCCCTGAAACTCTCAATTGATCTCAGGAGGAAAGGGTTTGAGGTCATAAGGGATATGGGGAAGAGAAGTCTCTCTGCCCAGCTTAAGTCCGCCTCTGCAAATGGCTGCAACTTCGCCATAATACTGGGTTCAAAGGAGGTCAGTTCTGGCAGTGTTACCCTCAGGAATATGCTTGATGGGAAGCAGGAAACCAAGCGGATAGAGAATTTCCTGAATTCCATTTAGACACTGCACCGATCTGATGAGTTCGAGTTTCTGAAAGTGATGGCATGCTAAAACGGCACATGCCGGAATCTGGAAATTTATGCAATTCTGTCTGAAAAAATTTATAAGAGCCGGCAAGTTTAGTGATTGAGGGTGAAATTGTGTCCTTGGCGTTTGTTCTGATCAGTACCGTTCCGGGAAAGGAGCATGAAGTCTACAACAAGATTTCCAAGATTCAATACGTAGTGGAGATACATCCACTGTTCGGTGAATACGATCTTATTGTGAAGATAGATGCTAAGGATTACAGTGAACTGGGAAAGATAGTCATTGAACAGATCAGGACAATTGACGGGGTTATCGATACAAAAACCCTTACAGGCATAAAACTATGAGGTGCATGGCTTAATGATAGTGTTCGTTCCGTGGGACTGGGAAGTATTTTTGTTCGTCGTTCTTGGGCTTCTGGCCCTTTCGCTATTTGTTCTGGGTGTGCTAACTGCATATTTCGGTAGCGGGAAGAGCAGGACAGTCGGTTCGCTGCTCCTTGTGGCTGGAATTGTTATTGGCGTGATTATGGTATATCTTGGCCATTACAGGATGCCGGAGGTACACCTGCTGCAGAATGTCATACTTGGGGCTGTCTTCTACATTGTGGCTGCCGTAATCGGTGTTGTCATAGGCCTGCTTATATTTCTGGGAGCCATAATGAAGACCTGATCATTTCAGGTCCCAGGTTAATTTTTGCCTTTTAACTTTTCTAGAAACCAACAATTTCCTGTAAGTGCTTTCGCATCCTGTTCTATCTTTCATGCATGTCCATTGCACTCATGGCATGGAATAAGATGTGATCAGAGATAGCAGTGGCAGGCGGCCATTAATAGTAAATTGCTGCATTCAATCTGCCGCCAAGGCACATCTTGCCTCGCACTGTAACATTCACTGTTATGGTAGAATCAGGAGAAATAAGTGACTGAAGTTATTCCCCTGTATAAGCTGACCGGAGGGAGTAGGTGGAATTGTCCTTTTCTCCCGATCTGAGCGTTCATGATTCGCTAGTTTATTCCACGGGCAGAACTGCATTGGTTTGAGAGCAAAATGTCATAGCAGGGGAAAGTATATAGGATACAGTTCAGATAAGGTTATATTGCCGATCATCAGAACATGTAAGGAATGCCATGGGTCCGGATACGCGGACGGGGATCACCCTGACATTTGTCCGAGCTGCATGGGAGTCGGAAGGTTTTACGATACTGGTGGTGACGGCAGAACCAAGATTGACCTCAGGCGCACAAATATAATCATTTTACTCATTGGCATGATCCTGATCTCACTAGTTATGGCCAGCGGGCAGATCAGAATTCGTGTGTTCCTGATGGTGCTCGCAATGTATGTCTGGGCTATGATGCTTTCAGTAGAATCATTCTTCATATACCTGGGGAAGACCCTGAGCAGAATATTGTTGTAAGATGCCATGAAAGGAAAATTTTTACTCAGAGAATAAAAAGCCTAATTTAAATATTGTCAGGCAATTCGGGATCATACCTGTCCTGTGGCTGGTGCCACAGTCTTCAAGTGTTTGCTATGGCGTTCTTCGGTGCAATTGTATGGAGCTACAATCTGAATGATCCCGAGTTCCGGAAATTCGTTATGGTATCGCCTTCGGAGATTCAGCATATTGCCGATTCAATATCCTTACAAAACGTAGTGCTTTCAACCTGCAACAGGATTGAAATCTACTTCACCCTGCCACATCCCGGGGGTTTGAAGATTCCCTCAGGAGCTATATTCTTCAGGGAACGAGATGCAATCATACATCTTTTCAGGGTCGCAGCTGGCCTTGAGTCAATGTCGGTCGGGGAGAACGAGATTCTTTCACAGATCAAGGAAGCCTTCCAGTCGGCCATATCGGCTGGGAAAGTTGATAGGCTGATTTCCGTCATATTCAGGAAAGCCATCAGCACAGGGAAGACCGTCAGGGAAAAGACATCCATATCCAGAGGAAAGACCTCGATTCCTGTAATAGCAATTGACATTGCTTCAAGACATCTGAAAATTCAGGGCTCAAGCATCTTGGTCGTTGGCACTGGGAATATGGCTGGGACATTCATAAGGTACATTTCAAAGATGAATCCCGGGAGGATCACGATTGCCGGCAGGAACACTGCTGCTGGAGAATCTCTGGCCAGTGAGGCAGGAGGTTATTTTTCCACCATGGATCTTCTTCCGGAACTTGTTTCTGATCATGATGTCATAATGACAGCAACTTCGTCAAAAAGCATCCTCGTAAACAAATCCATGGTCAGAAATAATAGACGCCAGGTTTTCATAGACATCTCAAACCCCGGGAACATAGATCCTGACATAGGCAACATGCATGAAAAGACGATCGTAAATCTCAGCGCAATCGAACAGATAATAGCCGTAAACAGATCGCGCAAAGCCCAGGAAATACCAAAAGCGGAAAGCATCATAGAGGAAGGGGTTGAGACGTTCTCAAAGAAGCTCCTGGAACTCCAGGCTGAAGAATACATATCGACTTCATTTTCCTACGTGGAGCAGATTGCCTCCCGCGAACTCAAGAAGTTCCTGGCTGAGCTGGGCAAGGGTAAGGATGCGGACGATCTGAGCTCAAGAATGGTAAGCTCCATGGCCAAGAAAATCCTCAGTCAGTACAGCAGTGCTCTCAGGAAGGCAGCATTAAGCCGGGATACTGAAAGGATGAAAGCCATATGGGAGGCATTCAACGGAGAGTCAGGCGACAAGCCCTGAAGAAACCTCTTTCACTGCCTCCAGCACAGCATCCAGGTCGTCATGACTGTGTGCAAAACTTGTGAAACATGCCTCCATCTGTGATTTGGGCAGGAAGACTCCATGTTCGAGAAGTCTCCTGAAGAATCTCCCGTAGGTATGCTGGCTTGCTTTTTTTGCTGATTCTGCATCAATCACAGGTGCGTCGGAGAAGAAAACTGTGAACATGGTCCCCCAGCTGTTAACCTGCACATGAACACCGGCTGCATCCATTATATCCTGTATTTCCTTTGAAAGCCTTTCCACATATCCGGATGGGCCGGAATAGTCAAGCCCCTTCAGGAGGGATAGCGTGGCAGTTCCCGCAGCCATGGCGACGGGATTCCCCGAGAATGTTCCCTGCTGGTAGAATTTTCCCCTTGGTGCAACGTTCTCCAGTATGTCCGATCTCCCTCCAAACAGCCCAACTGGCAGACCACCGCCTATGATCTTTCCAAGGGTTGTCAGGTCCGATCTGATGCCGATGGAATCCTGGAACCCTCCGAATGAAGATCTGAAACCGGTAATTACCTCATCAAAGATCAGGAGGGAATCGTTGGCAGTGGTAAGTTCCCTGGCTGCCCTGAGAAAATCTGTCTTTGGCGGAACTACTCCGACGTTTCCCAGAACCGGCTCAGTTATGAATGCAGCCGCCCTCTTTCCCAGACTTCTGAACGCTCTCTCAAGTTGCTCAGTGTTGTTATATTCAACCTCCACTGTCGAATATCTGGGGGGCTCGTTGCCTTCCCTGTATGGTTGCGCTTCGAGTGCCATATCATGCGATCCATGGAAGCCACCCCTGACCTTGATTATGAGATCCTTTCCGGTGAAGTACCTGGCAAGGCGCAGTGCATGCATTGTTGCCTCTGTTCCAGAGTTCGTGAATCTCATCAATTCAATGGAGGGGATACCTCTCTTGATTAGGCGGGCCAGGGATATCTCGGATTCGGATGGTGCCCCGTACAGAATTCCAGTGTCTACCTGCTGGTGAATCGCCTTCCTTACACTCTCATTACCATGGCCAAGGATCATTGGTCCGAATGCCAGGCAGTGATCAATGTAGGTTCTACCATCAGCATCGGTGATCCTTGAGCCCGATGCAGAAGCTATGAATCTTGGATACGGCTCATAATACCTGACGGGGGAGTTAACGCCCCCGGGAAACATGGTTGAAGCTTCCTTGAATAGAGATGCAGAGGACATGCCGGAGTATTGCCGAATGATTTATAATTCATGGGTCTTAGTGCAGGTCTCAGTGCTGCCTGGATTAACCTCACACCGGTGTTCACACTAGGTTAATTAGCACTGGCACAATTTGGGATTAGATGGTGAATGAGAAAACATTCCTGAACGAGGCAATCAATGAAATCAAGACAAAGCTGACAGGCAGGGGCATCCTTGCATGTTCAGGTGGGCAGGATAGCACCCTTCTTGCAGTGATAGCCAACATGGCCGCTGGAGACAGGGTACTTGTGGTGTTTGTTGACACAGGTCTCCTCAGAAAAGGTGAAAGGGAAAGGGTCGAAAGTGTATTCAAAAGTTTCTCCCTGAATTACAGGATTGTTGACGCATCAGACAGATTCCTGGCGGAACTTAAGGGCATTACAGATCCTGAGCAGAAGCGCAAAATCATAGGAAAAACGTTCATAGATGTATTCGAGGAGATTGCCAGGGAATTCGGGGCTGAATTCCTGCTTCAGGGGACAATTGCCCCGGACTGGATTGAAAGTGGAGGAAGTGTCAGGGAGGTCATCAAGAGTCATCACAATGTTGGCGGGCTGCCGGAAAAGATGAATCTGAAACTAATAGAGCCACTAAGGGATCTTTACAAGGACGAGGTTAGGGCAGTATCAAAATATCTTGGCCTTGATACTGGAATACAGCCTTTTCCGGGCCCGGGTCTGGCGGTCGTCAGGATCATCGGCGAGATAACCCGGGAACGTGCAGATCTTCTCCGTGAAGTTACAGAGATAGTTGAAAGGAGGGTTCTGGAGCGTTATCCGGATGAGAACGGAAGGCCCTGGCAGTATTTTTCCGTCCTCCTTCCTGTGAGGACAACAGGTATTCACGGGGATAAGAGGACATACGGTTCGACGGTAGCCATCAGGATGGTGGACACCAACGATGCAATGAGCGGTACATTCACCCGCCCCGACTGGGATTTCATGGACAGCCTCTCCACGGAGATAACCAATGAGGTAAGGGGAGTAAACAGGGTGGTTTATGACATAACCAATAAGCCCCCTGCAACCATAGAATGGGAATGATGGGTTCAGGTAATTTAAATATACGGCGAAGCATTGTGGGTAGTTATCAGTAAAGGGATATCATGACAGAAGAGGAACTATTGCTTTCGGAAGAGGAATACCAGAAATCCGGCATTCATATCGGGACTCAGGTAAAGTCCAAGGATATGCAGGAGTACATATTCAAGATCAGAAATGATGGCTTGTACATACTGGATATAAAAAAGACAAACAGCAAGCTGATAACCGCAGGAAAAATGCTTGCCAGATTCAAGCCGTCGGAGATACTCGTTGTAGCACAGAGGCAGTATGCCTTCAAGCCTGTTACCAAGTTCTCAGAGGTCGTGGGCGCGGAGTCCATTGTCGGCAGGTTCATACCGGGTACACTCACCAATCCACAGCTTTCAGGATACAGGGAAGCCAAGGTCGTTATAATAACTGACCCGCTTGCTGATACCCAGGTAATGAAGGAGGCAAAGAGCGTTGGGGTTCCAATTGTGGCTCTCTGTGATGCAAACAACAAGACTGATTTCGTTGATCTCATTATACCCACTAACAACAAGGGAAGAAGATCGCTTGCAGTGATTTACTGGCTCCTTGCCAGGGAGATCCTGAAAAACCGCGGGACAATAAGGGATTATTCGGAGTTTTCGTACACCATAGACGACTTTGAATCCCAGATCTGATCTGAATAAAGAAAGGGGTCTCTGACCCTTACTATTCGGATATAACCGATTTTTCCCTCATCAGAATAGCCGGCAAATATCATCTCCTTCCTCACACCCTGGGCCACCCTGACTGCCCGGCTTATCTTGTACCATTCTTCTGTTCCGTCAATTACATGGACCAGGAATTCAGCATGCTGAGAAAGACTCTTTCCATATATCCTGAAGTTAGCACCGTACTTGAATCCCGTCCTTACGATGAACCCCCTGGAGACCAGATCCTGGAATACGTGCATGACAGGGTTGCCGTTGTTGATTTTCCCGGAGAGGAGGGAAGCCTCGAAGATATTCAGGAGCCTTATTCCGGAAAGATCTGTACCCATCCACGGTGGTATACCGGGTTCTGATGTTGCAGCCTGCCCCTGCAGATCCAAGAGGTGAACATCATGGGGGATGGTTGTCTCTACGATGCCGTGCGGGTCAGCGCTCTCAACGATGAAATACGTGATGTCGTGGTCATCATCTATCGCTGCATAGATGCACCTTGCTTTTCCATAAAGATTCGAGAACGAAACCATAACGTCCTCCCTGACCAGCCTCACAGGGCCCTGGAAGGATTCTCTGGCATCCCTGCGATAGAACATTTCGCCTGCCTCCATCTTCACCACAAAGCCCCTTGATTTAAGCTGCTGAAATAGGTAAAACCGGTCTATGAAACCCTCGTCAATCTTCATTGAGGGGAGGAGATTCTCAAGCCTGTTGAGCATTGGATTCTCAGCCCTGATTCTCTTCTTCTCAAGGAGATAGAGCACCTCATATGGATTCAGATAAAGTATTCCGGAAGCAATCCTGCCCACTCTGTATTTGCTCTGGATGTGTGCAGGCCCCTTTCCGCCCTCAATAAGGAAGGAGATCCCATCGCACAGAGCCCTATGGGGCTCGCTGCTTCTTTGCATAGAATCTCTCCAGAAGGGTAGAAGTGACATCCTCCATAAGGTCTTCGATCCCTTCGCCGGTCCTGGCAGAAACAATATGGTAGCCAACACCCGTCTTCTGCTTCACCTTTTCAAAATCTTCGGTCCAGATTTCCGCCTCATATTTCATGTCGGATTTCGTTCCGACAAGAAGCAGTGGAGGCTTCTTCTCGAATGATCTGGCGTATTTCAGCATTTCAACTGCATTGGCAAGCGAATCAGCAGACGTCACCTCAGCAAGAACCAGTATTATATTTGATCCTGGCAGGAGCCTTTCTGCCTCAGGCTCATCGGATATCTCCTGCAAGAGCAGGTCAACGGGAATCCTGGACCCGTCGCGTTCAATGGTGATTCTCTTCCTCGAGAGAAGCTTTGAAGGAGAACTCGTGCCGTCTGAATCATAGACGATCCTGGATATGAGCGAACTTTTGCCGGATCCCTTTGATCCAGCGATGCTAATCTTCCAGGCGACACGCCATAACCATTGGCATTTGATTAGTAAGCTTTTCTTATAGTTTTTGCTGTTGGGCTTAAAATTCGTCTCCGCTTTCTTACGATGATGGCAAGAATTTAATATTGTATTGCCCGGCTTCCGTACATTGAAGAAAATATCCTGCAATATTTTTTTTTGTCTTTCAGGGTAGCTTGTATATCGCTTCACTTAGTGTTCAATGGATCCCAAGGCAGGGAGATTCAGTGTCTGCGGGGCCTATCTCACGTGCAGTTTCCGGCATACTTGCATCTAGCGATTTAATTTTGCGTGTATGCAGTGTGCTCATGAAAGCCAGCAGTACGTAAGGCGATCTGTTAATTATTTGCAGAGATAGGAAAATATTGCCTGTGACAATGATTTGCACAGAATAGGTTTATTAACTTTTTGGGAATCCTTCATAGAGAATTATGGAGTTTAGATTTTCCGATAATCTGAAAAATATGAAACCCTCTGAAATTAGGGAGCTCCTGAAGTACGCTTCAAACAAAAATCTCATATCATTTGGCGGAGGCATGCCCAACCCTCTTACCTTTCCAATGGCCGACCTGAAGGGAATAATGGATGATGTTATGGATAATTATGGGGCTTTGGCGCTCCAGTACGGCAACACTGGCGGCATGAATGAGCTCAAGAGTGAAATAAAGAGGCTCGTCAAAGAAACAGAGAAGATAAACTCCACTGAAACAGAAATTCTTGTGACTTCCGGTTCTCAGCAAGGATTATACGAACTGGCCAAAATTTTCGTAAACCCAGGGGACGCAATTATAACCGAGGAGCCTACCTACGTTGGAGCCATATCCGCCTTCGACGCAAACAAGGCGGACATGCATTCAATCCCGATGGACAGCAATGGGATAAAAACAGACCTTGTAGAGGAAGAGGTAAAGAAACTTATGGGAGCAGGCAAAAAGCCGAAATTCATCTACACAATACCGACATTCCAGAATCCTACTGGCATCACCATGAGCCTGGATAGGCGGAAGCATCTCGTTGAAATTTCGCAAAAGTACCAGATTCCGCTTGTGGAGGACAATCCATACGGCGAACTCAGGTATAGCGGACAGAGGGTACCATCCCTGAGGACCCTGGACAGTGAGGTCATTTACCTGGGGACTTTCTCCAAGATAATGTGCCCGGGTTTGAGAATGGGCTTCACCATAGGTCCGGAATCATTCATTGGCAAGGTAAACCTGCTCAAACAGGCCCTTGATCTCTCATCCAGCACATTCAGCCAGTTCGTTGCCTGGCAGTACCTGGCCAGGAACATGGTCAGCAAGCAGATCCCGAAGACAATAGAACTCTACAGGAAGAAAAGGGACATCATGCTGAGGGCACTTGAGGAGGAATTTCCCGAAGGTTCAACATGGTCCAGGCCTGATGGCGGAATGTTTCTGTGGGCAACGGTCGATCAGAGGATCAACACAACAGACATGCTTCCTGAGGCCATACAGTCTGGTGTGGCATATGTGAGCGGCAACGCTTTCTCCCCAGCAAGGAAACAGGGTTCAAGCATGAGACTCAACTTCACCTTCTCTGAGGATGATCAGATCAGGGAGGGAATAAGGCGCCTCGGTACACTGATTGGCAAGAAGATGGAAATACTCCAAACGCAATAATCCTGCATGATAACGGTATTGGGTGGATCCTTCACACGATTCCACAAGGGTCACCAGAAAATGCTGGACGCCGCGGTTGTCACCGGCAATCATATTATTGTCGGGCTCACGACGGATGAATATCTTAAAAGCCACAAGGCATACGGTGCCCCAAGTTATGAAGTCAGGAAGAGAAGAATCGCATCATATCTTTCAAGAAAGACCGGAGATTTTGAGATTCAGCCCCTGGACAGCAGGAGCGGTAACGCAGAGACAAGTCCCGATTACAGCTATATTATCGTTTCCCCAGAGACACGAAAGCAGGCCGAACGCATCAATGCAGCCAGGATATCCCATGGACTGAAACCGCTCGAGATTATAACAGTGCCAATGGTTCTTGCGGAGGATCTCTTTCCAATCAGCTCAAGCAGGATCATCGCAGGAGAAATACGTCCTTCCGGTTCAAGGGTAAATCCGGTGACATTGGGAATATCAACAAGAAATCCCCAGAAGGTCAATGGGCTTGATAGGTTCGTCTCCCGGATAATGAAGAATTACGCCATAGAAAAGGATGAATCTTATTCCGTTCCAACGGACCAGCCATTTTCGGAAGACACGGCGGCATATGCCGTAAATCGTGCCATGTCTGCCCTTGGCAGCAGAGATTACGGTGTTGGCATTGAATCGGGGCTTTTCAGGGATAAAGTCACGGGCAAGGTGCTTGATGTACACATATGCGCAGTTATAGACAGGTACTCAAGGCTTACCATAGGGCAGAGTAGCGGTTTCCAGGTTCCAGATTCGATCGTAAGGGGCGTTAAGTCCGGCCTGACAGAATCCGACGCATACGTCAGTGCCTTTTCGTCTCCGGATCCAGGAAAGGAATCTGGAATTGTGGGAATTCTCTCAGCAGGTAGAGTCAGCAGGGCAGACCTTGTGTATGAATGCGCAAGAAATGCATTTATCCCGCGTCTGGAACCCTCATATTACGGCTTCGACGAGAAACTCTGATAACATTCAGGAGAGATTTGAAACCATATTATTTAATAAAAATTTTCCTGCACATGTCCATAACGGTTAAGTACAGGGTAGCCATAGAAAAAGGGGAATATGGTAACCAAGGAAGAAATTCTGGAACAGCTTAAGCAGGTTTCAGATCCAGAGATAGGCATGGATATTGTTAATCTTGGTCTTGTATATGACATTGAAATAAACGGTGACAGGGTCTACATCAAGATGACAATGACAGCACCTACATGCCCTGTGACCCCGTGGATACTTTCCGAGGCGCAGAGGATTGTTGAGAACATGGAGGGAGTTGAGGCGGCTGATATAGAGCTGGTGTGGGATCCTCCGTGGAATCCAAGCATGATGACTGATGAAGCCAAGGAAGCACTGAATATGGGATAGGGGCAGGATCTGACAATTATTTTCATAGGGAACTTACAGTTTGCAGATAATTTCTGCCAGACCATGCCAACACATCTTTAAATACCCTTTTTATATAGTGCACGAAAGGGTTATTTATGAGTGAGAGAGAAAAGATAGCAATAGAGAACATTGTTGCATCAACATCGCTTGCAGAACACCTCGACCTTAGCAGGATCGCCCTGGCGCTTGAAGGTTCTGAATATGAGCCGGAGCAGTTTCCCGGACTCATATACAGGCTGCATGAGCCAAAGACTGCAGTTCTCATATTCAGGAGCGGAAAGGTGAACTGCACCGGGGCCAAGAATCTTGCAAACGTTAAGCTGACCATCGACACCATAATACAGAAGCTCAAGAGGGCAGGCATTGAAGTTTATGACAATCCTGAGATAGTTGTGCAGAACATTGTTGCTGTTTATGATCTGGAAGCCGAGCTTAACCTTACCGACATAGCAATGTCACTGGGTCTGGAGAACGTAGAATACGAGCCGGAGCAGTTTCCAGGACTGGTCTACAGGGTGGAGGAGCCAAAGGTTGTTCTCCTTCTCTTCGGTTCCGGAAAGGTTGTATGCACCGGAGCAAAGGAGGAGAGCGAAATCGAGCAGGCCGTAATAAAGGTCAAGAAGGAACTTCAGAAAGTCGGCCTGATCTGATCAATAATTCATTTTTTCCTTAAGGAATTCCCTTATCAGGGAAGTGGCATATGTTCCCCTCCCAAGGATGAAGGAGAGAGCCATATTTTCAAGAATCCCGAATTCAGATGGCAGAACGGAGGTTATTCTTCTTTCCCCGGATGAAGACAGGTCAGGGTAATTCCTCAGCCTGAACATTTCCGTGGTAATGCCCTCATTTTCCATTACCTCCCTCTCAATTTCTCCCTGCCTCCCTCCTGTGGGGCGGGTGTCAAAGCCAATAAGGGGTACGCTTGGTCTCAGCCTGTTCTTTGAGACCATTTCACTGAGCATGGACATGTTCATGGAATTTGCAACAATAGTCTTCTGGCTTGACTGGTTGTAGTATCCGTCAACCTCCAGTAACACATCGCCTTCCGTGACCCGGTTCAGGCCAATCTCTTCAATTCTCCTTGAAAGGATCACGTTATAGAGGTATGACTGATATGCGTGCACAAAGATCATCCTGAGATTCTTCGGAAAGACAGAAAGTGATCCCTTGAGCGTTCCGTGCTCGACCATGTACCCCAGGAGGGATCTCTCAAAGCTCAGGTGATCCGGAAAATCCCTCAGGGCAGCCTTTGGATCCTGGTTTCGGTAGAACTCAAGCCTGTACTGATCGTGATCAATGGAAGGATCGCATATGTATTCCATGGCAGCATCCTCGTCCCTGCCCTGTAAAATCAGCTTTCCCACAATATGAGTATTGGTTCGTATGCTGCCAAACCTCTGCAGGCCGAAATAATCCGGAAACCCTCCTGCCTCCGTTATCTGGGACATTGTCTCCCGAACCTGTTCAGTCCCACTTTTGTCCAGGTGAAGGTCAATGGTAAACCTGTTTCCCATAAGATCGCCCAGTGAGAGCATCCTGTTTGTCCTGAAGGAATCAAGAATCTCGGCGCCACCCAGTCTGATCTCGGAAGGGTTGAAATCATGGTTGATGCAGAAGTACTGTGTTGTGACAGCCCTCTTGTCCTTTGTACCGCAGTAGGTTATCCTCTTATTGCTGATATGCAGTTCCCTTGCCATCATAAGGAGGAACCTGTTGGTGTCCCAGTCCCTGAGCCTGACCCGTAGCACCGTGAACTTTCCGTTCTCAACCCTTTCAACAGGAACAGGTATCTCTTCAACAACAAAATCCTCAGGCGTCTGTTTCAGGACGCCGTTAACTGCCGCAGTATTTGAAACATAGTGAAGGATGCCAACGCTCCTTTCAGCTGAAACAACTTCAGGCGGGGTAATTTTTGATCACTCTGTACAGGTTGTCCCTTTCCAGGGCATTGAATCCGATCTGGTGCAGTCCCTGTATTATTGCATCCTTGCGCAGGTTTCCTACCTGTTTTCCTGTGGCCGGTATGACCTTTTCGTCATAAATGGTTCCACCCCAGTCGTTTGCCCCGAAAAGTACTGACATCTGGCCCATCTGTATGCCGTTGGTAAGCCATGAGCTCTGGATTACAGGTATGGAATTGTTGAGCACTATTCTGGATATGGCAATGTTCCTCAACACGTCTGCCCCTCCAGCCCTGTATTTTACAATCCCGGATTTCTGCAGCTGCGTGTTTCCAGGCTCAAAATTCCAGGGGGTGAAGCTGACAAAGCCCTGGTATTTTTGCTGCAGCTGGACCAGTGATAGAAGGTGGTCCGCCTTGTGGTAAGCCTCCTCAACATGGCCGAACATCATTGTTGCTGAGGTCTTTACACCGAGTCTGTGGGCAGCCTCCATCACATCAAGCCACTGCTGCCCGCTGCCTTTTGGCCTTCCGAGTATCTTTCTGACATCATCGGAAAATATCTCCGCACCAGCTCCAGGGATTGTCTGCAGACCGGATTCCACCAGTTCCTGGATGATATCAGAAACACTCGTATGCTCCTTTCTTGCAATGAATGAAATCTCAGAGGTGGAAAGTCCGTGAATGCCAAGGTCTGGATAGCGCTCATGTATTGACCGGAAAAGTGAGGTGTAATACTCCAGGGGGAGATCGGGGTTCACCCCTCCCTGAATAAGTAGCTGCGTTATGTGGTAGTTCCGGTAATATGGATCTATTTCGGCCAGGACCTGATCCCTGCTCAGCAGGTAGGAATCCGGTTCCTTACCGGTTCTGTAAAATGCGCAGAAATTGCACCTGACATTGCAAATGTTAGTGTAGTTCAGAATCATGTTGGAGACAAATGAAACATTATTGCCGGTCTTCCCATCTGCAAGCTTCCTGGCTATCTCTCCAAGCGCATTTAGATCAGCTTCCTCATACATGAAGATGATCTCATCCCGGGTAGGGGTTTCCCCCTCGCGAACCTTGAGGAAAATGTCATCCAACTGTTCTGGCTGCCTGAGCATGCCTCCACATTAATCTATGAATAATAACCCTTTGTCAGGAGGATTTTCAAAATATTTTTTTTTTGCTGCCTTCTTCAAGGCTGGTAGAATGTCA
>JAMCUD010000103.1:0-708 GCA_023379355.1 Thermoplasmatota archaeon | reverse complement strand
GTTGAGCCAGGGCTTATCATGACTGATCAAAATCATTTTCAGAAACAGTTAATTATCATCAGGTAATGTTGAAAAATGGAAGGTTTCTCGCAATATCCGGTCGACTACTGGACGGAACAGGTTGAAGCCGGATACCCCCTCAGCTTTGGCGAAGCAATCAACATGAACAGGGAACTCTCACTTCACCAGCTCATGAGAATTGCCAACAATCTTGCCTCAAAGCAGGTAGGAAACGTTGTGTCCTATGCTGTATCATACAACATAAACTATTCAAATTACTGCACCGCCAGCTGTCCAATTTGCGCCTTTTACGTCCCCATGAAGATGAAGGGGAAAACAGACCGTGGATATGAGCTGTCTCTGGATCAGGTGAGGGCGGAACTTGCCAAGGCCAGGAATGCTTCAGCCACTGAAATACACATTGTTGGCGGATTCAATAGCGATCTGCCGCTGGAATATTACGAGGAGGTCTTCAGAACAGTCAAGAACGAACTTCCTGATGTCACTCTTAAGGCTCTCACAATACCGGAGATTGACTTCATTGCGAGGACTACTGGCAACTCAATTCGTGAGGTTGTGGAAAGGTTCCATGCTGCAGGGATGGACGCCCATACAGGAGGCGGGGCGGAGATATTCAACGCTGAAGTAAGGAAGCAGATTACCACGCCTCAGAAAATATCTGGAGAGAAGTGGCTTGAGGATGCCAAG
>JAMCUD010000102.1 GCA_023379355.1 Thermoplasmatota archaeon | reverse complement strand
CCTGATGTCAATGTTGTCCCTTGATCTTCTGCTCAACTGACTCATAATTTCTCCTGCCATTCCGGCTGGGACTTCCATCAGCCCCATCCAGGATCCGTCCTTCCCCCATTCCTCTTTAACGAGATAACCGCTTCTGGCAATTTCACCATACACCTTGCCGTAAGCATCTCCCGTGAGCTTGACCGCCAGTTTTGTTTTTTCCATCCTGATTGGAAGAATTGGCTTGATGGCCTTAAGCACGGCTTGAAGCTGCTCTCCAGCACTCTTGAATGGATCAATGTGTATTTTTGCTTCCTCAATTGCCTGGGCAATTCTTGCAGGAGGGTGGGGGGTATTGGTCTGCGGATTTATGGATTCCCTGGCTATCATGTCTATGATCTGCTTCCTCCTTCTCTCCAGCATTTCATGCCTCTGCTCTGTGGTCAGCTGAATCTGCCCCTTTTTGACAATCTCAACTGCTATCTGTGCGACATCCGTCGTCTTGAAAACTTCCCTGAGCGATTCTTCGCCGGCCTTCTCACCCTTTCTTGCATCCTTGTATATTTCATCAAGAGCAAGATCGTTTTCCACGTCTATTTTTCCTTCCTTTATTCTATCTGTGGCATCAGGATCAACAAAAATTTCGAATTTATGGCCATGGGATTCGTACCTAGCCACTATGGCGTCTTCCACTCTGACCATAAGGGAAGATTAGATAAACGGATAAAAATTGTTTGATTCTGCTTATGCCTGCTGCATAAGTTTCTCGACTTCTTCCTTCTGGTAAACGTGGAATTTGTTTCCAAGGGTGATCGCTGCAACCTCGGGATGCCTGAATTCCCCGCTGTCCTCATTTGAAGATTTCAGTGCCTTAATACCGAGCACAATTGCGTCTTTCTCGGATAAATCGTCCTTGTATTCCTTCTCGAGAAATGCCGTCACCTGATCTCTCAGTGCACCTATCGAGACTGCCTTGTATTCATTAATTGTGCCTGCTGGATCACAGTCGAATAGACGGGGCCCTATGCTGTCAGTTCCTGCAAATATCATTGCTACTCCGTATGGCCTAACCCCACCATACTGTGTATACTGTTGCATCTGATCAGCCACCTTCTTCACTAGGTTCTCGATGTTGACCAGCGAACCATATGTTATCTTTTCCTGCTGTGCTGCAATTCTGGCAAAATCAACCAGCACGCGGGCATCGGCAACAAGGCCCGATGTAACTGTGGCCACGTAATCATCAATGGGTTGAATTTTTTCCATTGAATTCTGCTCAACAAGCCTGCTCCTGATCTTCTTATCTGAGATCAGGGCCACTCCATCCCTAAACCGGATACCAATGGCTGTTGATCCTTTCTTGACAGCCTCCCTAGCGTACTCAACCTGAAATAATCTACCATCTGGTGAAAATACTGTAATAGCTCTGTCATATGCCATTTGGCCCTGCTGCATCTAAGTCACCTTTTCGACCAATAGTCTACACCAATTATTAAGGTTTCGTAGCTTTAGTTCTGCATCCGCAATGGAAACATTATATGCCAAGAATACTCCTTAATAACTCCATGGATGCCCACACGCTGTCCCGTGAGGGATATATAATACTTGACAACCACATGCATCTTCGCGAAGATGGAAGATTCCTTTCTGCCATAGATATGTTTCTTTCCGCAGGAGGAAACAGCATTAATCTCGTCAATCTCCCTTCTCATACGATACCGCCTAGGGAATACTACCAGACGCTGTATGAAAAAACACTCAGGATGGCTTCCAGGATCAGGCAAGAAAAAAACATGCCTGTTCTTGTGACCCTTGGACCTTATCCGCTGGATTATTTCATGTTTGTTCAGAACAGTATGGATCCGGTGGAGGAAATGAAGAGGGGGATTGACCTTGCTGCCAAATATTCACGAGAAGGGTTATGCAATGCCATTGGAGAGGTTGGGAGACCCCATTTTCCAGTTCCTAAACACGATCTTGATAGAATAAATGATGTTCTGTCATATGCAATGGATACATGCGCTGACAACCACGTGCCTCTGATCCTCCACACAGAGGATTTATCTCAGACACTGTACAATGAACTTGAATTAATGGCATTAAGGGCTGGAATGAAACCTGAAAAAGTGATAAAGCACCATGCTCTGCCTGAAGACATGCATTATGGAACTCACCTCAGGAAGTCAATACTCGCGTCCCGCAATAATGTGAGGGAGGCAGGCAGAACCGGTGGCGATTTCTTTCTGGAAACAGATTACGTTGACGATCCCGGATCTTGGAAAGTAATTCCCCCGGATTCGGTTCCAAGAAGGATTTCGATGATTGTGCAGGAATACAGCAACTGGCTTGATATTATTTCGCAGTGCTGTGGACTGTTGCCTCGAGAAGTATATGGCGATGATGCCTTTGCTAAATTGAAAAAATGAAGTCAGAAGAAATACCTCGTCGTAAAAAGTAATTAATATACATTAACTATTGATTTTGATGCCTTTCAACCCTGCACAGATAGATAAGATTACGGACGAACTCAGGTCATTTCTCAGGGTTGAAGTTAGATCCAGGAAGCCAAAAAAACTTGATCCTGCTTTCTACAGGAATATTACATCAGCACTTGAAACTTTGAAGGATGAGGCACAACAGTTTCTCTCAAGCCAGGATATAGACAGCTATATCAGAATAAAGGAACGGATAAGCGATATTGAAAGGGATTTCCGGGCCTTCTTCCAGAAGAGATTCGAGAAAATAGCCACACTCTCCCTTTATGATCTGGATGGGGAAACCATGAACTCTCTCACGCCTGAAGAAAAGGAGTTCATCATAAAACTGCATAACCTAATGTATGACGAATATAACTCACTCCTGAACAAGATTGCGGCTGAGCCTGAACTACATGAACTTGTAGAGCAGCATGCACCTGTTGTTGAACCCCAAGTACAGGCGAACGTTCCCGAAACACATATTGAAGCTGAGATTGAATCGTCACAGGGGCAGCGCCCTGAGGAGAGGTATATTCCTGTAAGAATAATAGGGGATCAACCGCCCATTGCGCAACCTGACAGGGATTATTTCCTGCACGATAATGATATTATATATCTTCCTGAAAAATTCGCTGACCTCCTAATTAAAAGAAAGTCAGCTGTTGAAATTAAAATAAAGTAAGAAATAAAAGATTCAGATTATTTCTTTCTGATTGCAACCACTGTTCCCGCAACGGCCGCTACCACGACAGCTGCGATGACACCCAGCTCAACCGGTGAAAGGGGAAGCCCCGTTGTGGATGTTCCTGATGAAATGAGTGCATCGCTGATTGTTATGGTGTGATTTGAGAAGTGCGGGACGTGAACAATCACGAGGTATCCACCGTTCACCTGCTCGAATCCGTAAAAGGCGGCACTGTTGCTCGTAACGTTTATGGTGCCATTGAAGCTCGTCAGGTTGGCAAGAACCCCGTCAAAATAGACGTAGATCTTCCCGCCGGAGTTGAGGAAACTCTGGTTCACGAAGAACAACAGGTTTGTTCCAGCATGTTCAGATGAGCTGACAGCAATGTTGACTTTTCCGCTGCCCACTGCGGTTATTTTCATGTTTACTGAGTTATTGTACATTGTGGTGAAATTCACAGCAGTGCTGTTAAGCGAGGCTATGGAAACCTGAGCTGCTATCTTTCCATGCTCTATACCGTATTCCACAGGCTTTATGAATCTGGAAGGTACCTGGTTCAGGCCTGGCGGGGCTACAAAGTTTATTGATGCTGTACGGTTGGTCATAACCGTGAGAACTCCCGTTGTGCTGTTGTAAGCAGCGCTTCCGCCAGCCACGTCTAGCATTGCCCTCACTGTGGAGTTATGCAGAAAGAACATCGAGTTTCCCCTGTAGAACTCATGATCCGACTCAACCGTTGCGTTAATCGCCGCGCTTTCGTTCTGATTGATATCAGTTGCGTTAACCTCAGCACTGGAGTCAAACGAACCGCGGAGGCTTGAAAGGTTGCTCACGTTGAGTCCAACAGGTATATGGAATTTCATTGTTCCATTGTTCAAAATCATGTCGAACTGCATTGCCGGATTGTCATGCAGGGTGTATATGTAGGATGAATTTGCATAGAAGAACAGGTTGCCATAGACCATTGGAACTCCTGTCCTGAATGCGGGGAATTCTGACTGGCTACCTATTGTTCCATTTCCAGAGGCTGTTATCTTGCTGAAGACCTTTGTCTGTGTGTTGCTCATTGAGAAATTGCTAATAACCCCTGTTGTAGCATTGAAGTTGAAATCAACGAACCTACCCGTAACGTTCCCGGTCGTGGTGTTATAGGTGAATGCGTTTCCATGGTTGTGCTCCCTTGCGTACTTCTCCATGAGATCCTTGAAGTCACCCGAGGCAACAATTCCAGACACCAGAGTTCCTGTAGATGAGGATATGCTCAATGTGTTGCTATTGGAAATCGTCTGCGTAGCACCATTGCTCACGAAATACCCTGTAAAATTCGCTGTATCAATCTGGTAGATCTTGTATCCTCCGGAAACAGTGAAGGTAGTTGAAACCGACCCAAAGAAATCGTTACTGGAAGCAAGATCAACACCTGACTGTACCTGTTTGACAGTTCCGTTAAATTTTATTGTAACGCTTGCTCCTGATGAGCTAACACCACCTGGTGTCGTGAGTATGAGGAGGGTATTGGAATCCTGCCCTGCCACAAGTGTTTCATTTGCCAGGTTCATTGTTTTCATATCACTGGAACCTTGTATATCTGAGGTTGTCATAAATGTGCTAAGATTCTTTCCGGAAATCTGTGCGTAGTCAACAATCAGGCCACTTCCCTGGTTGTCCTGACCCATATAGCTGACATTTGTCAATGTGCCGTTGCCGCCGTAGTAACTGAATGAATAGTTCCCAAGTGAGGTATGCACAGGGGACTGAGGTGCACTTGCAAATGCACCTGCCAGCGCAAAAGCGCTGCCAGTCATCAGTACTGCGACAGTAATGGCAAGTACTAACTTATTGTCCATGCATTACTGATGACATTATCCGTTCTTAAGCTTATAGGTACAATCTTTCACGTTTTTGCATACATACTTTGAAAATATGGCTCCCGTTGTAAAATATAGATTTTCTCATGACAAATAGTTTTATATAGAAATACATTGACCAGTGGAGGGAAAAGCCCGAGGGCGGCTTACGCTCATATGAGTGAGGAAAGTCCCCTCTCCTCGGTGAATTCCAGCCGTCGCAAGGCGGTGCCCCGAGAGGGGTGGTTCAGGGAAAAGAAATCTACGAATCCGACAAAGGATGATTCCTACGGATGACGTTCTCGGAAACTTCGATGGGAACCCTTCCTGGATGGAGAAAGTCTAAACAGGCCCTGTGATGTCACCGAAAGGGCCGGGTAAGACGCAGCCAAATGGCGAAAGTTGAATGCTGCCAACCCAAAAGGGCTAACAGAAAGGGGCTTACTCCGGGCATTTCCCCTCATACCAACCAATATATATTGACAAAGCCTTATTGCAGGTTGATTACGATGGCAGACAAGATGTGTGACGTAGAGGGATGCCATAACGAGAGTTTCAAGACCGTTCCTGCAGACCTGGCAAAGAAAGTCTTCACCGTTGACCAGAAGAAGACGAAGGTGCACCTTTGCAAGGAGCACTACAAGGAATACAAGAAGGAAACCAAGAAGGAGAGGGAAGTAGGAAGAATGGACTGGGTTTAATACCCATGGTACAGCAGAACTCCCTTTCAGTTGTGGTGACAACAAAAAACGAGGGCAAGAATCTCCCCGATCTTTTTCACAGTCTTCTTAATCAGGGAGATGACTTTGACCTTATTGTTGTTGACTCCGAGAGCACTGATAACACCCGGGAGGTTATCATGGATTTCCAGGGGAAATTGAACCTCAAGTTCTTCTCCAAGCGGAGTTCACGCGGAGCTGGAAGAAATTTCGGGGTTCAGCAGAGCCGGTCTGAATATGTGCTGTTTCTGGATGGTGACGTCATTGCCGCACCTGGACTTATAGGATCATACCTTTCACACATCAAGGATAAACCTGATTTCGTAGCCGGAAATGCCATAGCAAGGGGTGTCGAAAGATTCAAACTCAGCAGGGTGAAGCTTTTTGTCTCCGGTTTTGAGATAACCATGCCGTCAGCAAATCTTTGCTACAGACGGGACGTGTTTCTGCAGCTGGGTGGATTTGATGAATCCTTTGTAACTGCTGAGGACATTGATCTGAATTTTCGTGCTGTTGTTGCAGGCTACAGGGGACATTTGTGTGGGGAATGCATAGTTTTCAACAGAACGAGGCAATCACTACGGAGTTTCCTGAAGCAGGCGTTCTGGAATGGCTATGGAAGATACCAGCTCAGAAGGAAAAACGCCGATAGGTGGCATCTGGTCACCAAGGGCAAGCCCCTGAAGGAGGATAGATCAGTAATGAACATTCTAAGACTTGCTAGCGGTTCTCTGGGATATGCTTATGCTCTTCTCCTTCGGGGCAGGTTTCCTTGAAAATCTATTAATCATTAAAGCCGATGAGTGTCAGGATGGCTGAAGAAGATATCCTTAGGGGGGCCAGAAGGGCAGAGTTCAAGGTTTTCTTGAGACTTTATCCGGTGTTCAGGCGCTACCTGCGTGACCGTGACGAAGCCAAGAAGGAAGAGGAATCAACATGGAGTTACAGGAGGGAGAGGAACGGCAGTAGGGCTGTTGAGGCTTTCATCTCACTTGGACCAACCTTCGTAAAGCTTGGACAGGTTCTTTCAGCACGGCCAGACCTGCTTCCCAGGGAGTATATTAAATCGTTTGAGAAACTTCAGGATGAAGTCCCTCCTGCTCCCTTTGAGGAGGTTGAACCAATCTTACGGAAAAACATATCAAATTTTGATACAGCATTTGAGGAGTTTGACAGGAATGCCATATCCGGAGCATCCCTTGGCCAGGTTTATCATGCCCGTTATAAAGGAAAGGAAGTGGCAGTAAAGGTAAACAGGCCAAATATTGAATTCACACTCAGACGGGATCTTTACGTCATAAATAGGCTTCTCAGGCTGGCTAGGGGAAGAATCGAGAATTTCCTGTACATTAGCGTAATGAACGTTATCAATGATTTTAACTCAAGAATCTACGATGAGATAGACTACCGGAAAGAATCCTCCAATGCTGAAAGAATCAGAAAAAATATTAGGGGCAGAGAGAGGGTGATAATTCCTGAGATTATACAGGAGCTTAGCAGCAAGGAGGTTCTTACCCTTGAGTTCAGGCCTGGAATAAAGATAACTGATCTTCAGAGACTGCGTGAAGCTGGAATTGACCTTAAGAACCTTGCCTGGCGTATCGACCTCCTGTTTATGAGAATGCTACTTAGGGACGATATATTCCACGCGGATCCGCATCCCGGAAACATTTCCGTGACACCAGATGGGGAAATTATACTCTTCGATTTTGGGATGGTGGGTACACTGGACAGCAAGACCAGGTTTTCACTGCTGGCACTATACGATGGACTGGTTAACACTGATCCAGATGCGATAATGGATGCCCTGATAACCCTCGGTGCCCTCTCACCCGCTGCAAACAGGGCAATAATGAGAAAGAGCATGGAGCTTGCCATAGCAAATTTCTACGGAAAGAGCCCTGATGAATCTGAGGTCAGGGAACTCTTCGAGATTGCAAATAATGTAATATTCGAGTTTCCGTTCCGCCTTCCAAGATCTCTTGTCCTGTACATGCGAATGTCATCACTTCTGGAGGGAATCTGTCTACAATTGGATCCTGAATTCAGGTTTGTGAAGATACTGAGGGAGCTACTGTATAGAGAGGGCCTTCTTGACGAACTTTACCGCAGGCAGTTACAGGATTTTGTCAGAAAGGCCGTGGTTTCCATTGAAAAAGGAATCGATGCCCTCCCACTGCTGAAAAGGAGACTTGAGGATGCAGATAACAGGCCAATTGAGAAAAAAGACAGGAAGGTACCGGCGTCTATTTTCCTGGGATCGGTACTGATCGCCTCCGTGATCCTTCTTCCAACACGGCCTCTGGAATCATATATTGCAATGCTGGCGGACCTTGTTGGCTTCTCTATCGTGCTGATAAAAAAATAGTTTTTACTCAACCTTTATTGTCTTAACTCCCTTTGCAGGTATTCGGACAACCAGGACGCCGTTTGAATACTTTGCAGTATAGTCCACATCCTGATCAACTTCCACAGGGAGCCTCAGTCTCTTCATGAATTTCTCAGGCCTCTGATCAAGGTAAACAACACCTTTTGTGGTTATTTCCCTTTCTGCAGATATGGTAAGAGAATCCTTCTCAAGCCTGACTGTAATGTCCTTCTTCTCAAACCCAGGCAGATCTGCCTCTATGACTATCTCGCCGGATTCTTCGTACATTGTCACTGGAGGATAAAGAAATGTCATGATCTCCTTTGCCCTGTCAGAGAGGTTTTTTGCAACTTCGCCCGTGAAATATTTCAGTGGATTATACATAATTATCAACTAAAAATGAATACTCGGTATTTAAAGATTGACTATCTCCGGCAGCAAATTTCACGCGATCTCCTCCACGATCTCTTCGGCAGCTGAATATGGATCTGTTCTTCTATTAAGGTAACCTTCCAGTCTATCATTGTCATTCAGGACCCCGTTGATATCCTTGCGGAACTTTCTCCTCAGTTCATCGTCTATGTGCATCTGAAGCTCTGTCCTGAATTTCCTTATACGAGCCTCTCTATTTGTTTCACAGAATGATCTGTGCCTGCATATCTCTTCGATTAGGTTATCGTATCCCTCTCTGGTTAGGGAATTGATCCCTACAACAGATGGTTTCCATTCTCCCCTTGGCATCATGGCAAGAGTCTCCTCAATGTCTTTCATTGCAATATACGCCCCTTGCCTGTCCATCTTATTAATTACAAAAATGTGACCGATCTCCATTATTCCCGCCTTGATTGCCTGTATCTCGTCACCAAGGCCCGGCCCAAGAACAACTATTACGGTGTCGGCAAGGTTGATAACATCCAGGTCAGCCTGCCCGGCCCCCACTGTTTCGACTATGATGAAGTCTGATCCGGCTGCGTCAAGAATCTTTACTGTATCCCATATGGAACGTGAAAGCCCTCCATTTATGCCACGATTTGCGAGGCTCCTCATGTAAACACCATACCTTGTGAGGGACTCCTGCATCCGAATCCTGTTTCCAAGCAATGATCCCCCTGTAAAGGGACTGGATGCATCTATGGCAACAACAGACACTTTTTTGTTTCTCTCTGAGAGAAGAGCACAAAGGTTCCCGATCATTGTACTCTTGCCAATACCGGGTGGACCGGTTATTCCAATTATGTGTGCTTTTCCGGTCTTAGGGTATATCTGGCGAATGAGTTTCCTTGTGTTTTCAGAATCCCATTCATTTTCCACGATTGATATTGCTCTGGATATTGATCTGTGGTCACCCCGGTAAATGCCTTCAATGATCTGATCAATCATTTACTTCACTGACCGGATTCCTTTAGCTTTCTGGCTTCCATGGCCCTCTTGGTAACATGGTCTATGATTACTGAAATCGGGGTGCCGGGACCGTAATTGCCTGATATACCAAGCTTTTCAAGCTTTGGCTTGTCAGAATCTGGAATGGTGCCGCCACCAACAATGGCTATGTCATTAACACCCTTTTCCTTCATCAGATCAGCTACCTTCTTGAAAACTGTCATATGCGCACCGTTAAGGAGACTGAGCGCCACAACATCAACATCCTCATTTATTGCCGTCTCCACAACCTGTTCAGGAGTTGGTAGGAGGCCTGCGTATATCACCTCCATCCCTGCATCACGGAAAGCCTTTGCAAGCACAAGTATTCCTCTGTCATGCCCGTCGATGCCTGGTTTCGCCAACAGTATCTTTATAGGCCTGTTTTTAAACAATGACTGGTTCTTTCCAAGTTCCGAAGACCTTTCTTCCGACATTTGATATCTCCTCTATGGTTGCATATGCCTCAACTGCTTTCAGGATATACGGCATGGTGTTCACTTCATCCTTTCTCATGGCATCCTCAAGCTCCTGAAGGGCTTTTTCGACTTTCTGTTGATCCCTTGTCCTTCTCACTGTTCTGATCCTGTCTAACTGCTGTTTCTGTGCCGCCTTACTTATCTTCAGAATGTTAATGGGCTGATCCTCCTTCTCTGTGTATTTGTTGACCCCAACCATTATCTCCTTGCCCTCCTCAAGCCTTATCTGCCTTCTGTAGGAGGTGGCGGCAATTTCCTTCTGTATATACCCTGCCTTCACAGCATCCAGTATACCGCCCATCCTCTCTATCTCGTCAAAATAGCGGTATGCTTCCTCCTCCATCCGATTTGTGAGCCATTCAACATAATAAGATCCGCCCAGTGGATCGATGACATCCGGCACACCAGTTTCCTCAGCTATTATCTGCTGTGTTCTCAGTGCTATCTTAACCGCTTCTTCGGATGGGAGTGCCCATGCCTCATCGTATGAATTTGTGTGAAGACTCTGTGTGCCACCGAGAACGGCCGCCATGGCCTCTATTGTTGTCCTTATTATGTTGTTAAGGGGCTGCTGCCAGGTCAGGGTGTATCCGGATGTCTGAGTGTGGAATCTCAACAGAAGTGTTCTT
Source organism: Thermoplasmatota archaeon (assembly GCA_023379355.1). The sequence continues at coordinate 1,334 of JAMCUD010000102.1, read as the reverse complement.
GCTTTTTTTGCCCCGAACCTCTCCTTCAAAACCGTTGCCCATATCCTCCTAGCGGCACGCATCTTGGCTATTTCCTCGAAGAAGTTGATGGATGAATTGAAAAAGAACGACAGCCTTGGGGCAAATTCATCGACGTCGAGACCAGCCTTTATCCCCATGTCCACGTAATAGAAACCATCAGCAAGGGTGAACGCAAGTTCCTGTACAGCACTTGAACCCGCTTCCCTTATATGGTAGCCAGAAATGCTTATGTAATTCCACTTCGGCATATTTTCAGTGCAGTAAGTCATCATGTCCCTTATCAGGCGAAGGTGCGCCTCGGGCGGATATATCCATTCCTTCTGTGCAATATATTCCTTGAGTATATCTGCCTGAACTGTTCCCGCCAGATCGGATACAGGAATTTTCTTCTTCTTGCCGACTGCAATATACATGGCTGTGAGTATTGCTGCTGGCGCATTTATGGTCATTGATGTACTTACCTTGCTCAGGTCAATGCCCCTGAATATCACCTCCATGTCCTTCAGTGATGTGACATTTACACCACATTTTCCTATCTCACCATCAGATCTGGGGTTGTCACAGTCGAACCCGTACAGAGTTGGCATGTCAAACGCTATGCTCAGACCTGATTCGCCATGCTGAATGAGGTATTTCAGCCTGCGATTGGTATCTTCCGGAGTTCCGAAACCTGAGAACATCCTCATTGTCCAGAGTTTGCCCCTGTACATGTTCGGATAGACTCCTCTGGTAAAGGGATATTCACCGGGCATGCCGAGCAGTCTGGATTCAGTGTCCGGAGGGATGTCTTCTGGAGTGTATACCTCCTTGAGCTGGATTCCAGAGGAGTTTGTGTATTCCCGATCCCTATAACCCGTCCTCTCATTCCAGGGCTGGAGTGTTTTCCTCCTCCAGGAATCATATTCGTTGTTAAATTTTGGAGCATTACTCCTTATTTCCTTAAGTTTTCTTAAATAGTATTCCGGATCTGATGACATAATACATTAAGGCTAAACCGAATTAAAAACTTTTCAAGAAATACTGGACACAACGCTATCACTGAAATCTTAAGAAATTCCGGCAATAGCCTCCCTTAGGCTGCTTTCAGATATGAGCCCTTTTATTTTGACCTCGGGCTTTCCTCTTTGGAATATTACGATGTACGGTACTGTGCCTATTTCCAGAAGATCAAAAATGTCAGTGTTGGAATCGTAATCCACATTGTAGAAAGGAATATCTGAAAATTCATCGCTCATGGGGACAAGAAATTTTTCCATGACGCGGCATGGATGACACCATCTGGCGCTGATCTCCAGAACAAATGTTCCCCCCTG
>JAMCUD010000101.1 GCA_023379355.1 Thermoplasmatota archaeon | reverse complement strand
ATGAGGGAGGAGATGCAGGGCAGGAGGGTGTTTTTCATATCGCTGACTGAGAAGGGGAAGAGGATTGCGTCCATTCTTGACACAATCAGGAAGGAATTTCCAGATGTGCAGAAGCTGCGTGGATATAGTTTTTATAAATGAATGTATTGATTTCGCAATGGCGGAACGGAATGCGGATTGCCATCTCGATGGTGTTGATGAAGAGTTCAGGAATACTGTAGAATTCCTAACCTTTACCCTGCAATCTTTCAGATAATATATTTGTTCCCAGCCGCCTGTCCATAATTTCTTCACCTGAAGGTATTTCGCTCAGTGATTCCATATTTTCTCTTACTATTTTTTCACTTTGGTGAATTTATGCATGCCTTTCTGCACATTAAGTATATGAAACTTAATTGCAGCTGCTATTTTGAGATGAACATTATACTGTATCATGAAACTTTGAACGTTTGCTCTTGGAATTAAAGCACAATTCTACGGTACAGATTGACCATGCTTGTTTTCTGCACTGTGGTCGCGTCTCATCGCATGCCACATTTGCAAAATTAATATATATCAAATCGAATCAGACCTTGTGGCCATGAAACGAATTTCACTGATGCTAGTTGAAGCTTTGTCAATGGCCATAATTCTGTTTCTTTCAATAAGAACCTATCTGTTGGGGAATGGTTTTTATGAATATGCTGACCAGTACTGGTCCGTAATTCCCGGCATAAACAGCTTTGCCTCTTTTGTTCCAGATAGCGGTTTCCTTTTCACAAGAATCATAGTATCCTGGCCAGTATACTTTTTCCAGGGATTGCCTAGCATTATTGGAGAGAAGGCTAGCATTGTATACCTGGTGGCATTATATTTTCTCATCATCTACCTGGCAATATTTACAATAAGGAGAATTCTTGAGAGCAGTTTTCATGTTAAATTATCGGCGTCAGGTGGTTATCTGTTTTTTCTGGTGCTCTTCATATTTATTTTCACCAATTTGGAAAATCAGAATCTTTTTGTTGACGGTGGAATGGTCACAGACAGTATAATTTCAGTGCTAATGCTGGTTAGTTTCTTTATTATATTTTACAATAGCAGATTTTGGTTTCTCATATTGCCTGCGTTCCTTTCCATTACCGCACTGCTGGATCCTGATTACTTACCTATGTTTCTGATACTGGCAACTCTATCATACCTGCTGGCGAAATTAAATAATGTGTCGTTAATCAAAACACTTCCCAAGTACATCATTTCCATTATCCTGTTCTTACCGTCCTTATTTTTCATAGTGTTCAATATAGATATATCAACTGGTGCATTTCTAACACACTCAACCGGGCTCCGTCTTTTTTCTGCCGGTGGTGAACAGATGTATTCAAGAAATCTGAACATTCTTTCTGTTCTTTCTTTGAGCGGCCATTTCTGGAGCACTCTGGTTTTTACACCACCATCCATACTGCTGCACCTGTCAAATTTTGGTTCTTTTCCCGGAATGGGTGATCCGATAGAAGTACTGATGGTTCCCGGGCTCATTTTTGATATTTGGTATATTATTCTGTTCCTGCCATTTATTATATCAATTCTCAGCTTCGCTTATCCCAAACTCCGCAAAATTTCTGCCGCTGGCGGATTAATCCTATTTATCAGTGTGCTGCTGTCACTTTATGCTTACATACCTCCACTGATGAACTTTTTTAGTTTTCTGGTACGTATTCCATATATTGGTTCCTATATAGGTACATCAATTTCACTTCCCGGCCATTTTCTATTGCTGCTGTCTGTTTCTTATGAGATACTGGTCACAACGTTCATGTTTGGTCTCCTTACATATGAAAACAAGACCGTCGGGTCAACGCCAAAAAGAAATAGCGACAATTCCATAAAAAAGGCGATTTTCAGCATCACATCCTCATTATCCCAGTACAAGAAACTTCTCCGGAATAGAGGGAAAAGCTTGAGGATAGCAATTTCAGTTTTCCTGATCTGCCTCCTGCTGTTTTCAGGCTGGCAGGCTGTTGAAGGCAATTTCTTTCCCGCCCGTGGCGATGCTTTTGCACCCATCCAGGGAAACGGACTCGTAAATTCTGCCCCATTTCAGCCGAGAAGCATGACACCTGACGAACTAAAAGTATATTATTATATAAATGACCAAAATGCATCCTTTAACATCTACTGGCCAGCCATCACATGGCCCAGCGGACAGGGCTGGCCTCTGCAGAAGCCGGAGGCTTCTCTGCAGTATTTACCTTCCATGGTGTCTCAGGATCTTCCAGGTGATGCATATTACTATCTCGAGTACAGTGACGTGAGATATGTAGTGGTGGAAAATAACAGCAATCTGTCGTACCCGGGAATTCCGAATCTGTTTGATCAGGAGTTTGGCAATGCATCGTTCAGTCACGTAATCAGTTTTTTCAACACGGTACCCCATGTTTCACAGGTTTTCGATTTCACGAATCTTGTGGTGTATAAAATTTCCAGATCTGATCAGGGAAATAAGTCAGATTACATGGTGATCAGGCCGGATGGGAATGTCAATTATTCCAGGCTATACGATATCCTGGGAACAATGGGGTTGTATCCAGTAATAACTAACTCCGGATCAGGAATCTCTGCAGGCGTGGATGATGCTTCTGATGCAATTGATATGGTATCTCCAGTAAGCGTCTCCTTTCCTGCAGCCAGCATTTCTCTGTTCCACAATGGTAAATACACCACAACTCTAAAGTCAGACAGTGTAAACATTTCTGACATCTCACTCTCCAATCTTGGCGGGAATCGATCCACATTCAGTGTAAGTTCTCGAAACATATCCGTTGCGGGGCAGCTTTCATCCATCTCTTCCATCTCCTATACTGTGGAAAATTCTTCTCAAAATGAAAGCCTCTCCCTGGTTCCAGGCTCTTACTACACCTTCTCCCTGAATTTCAACATAAGTGATATAAGGAATGTGAGCTATCTGGGCGTCAGCCTGTATGACAACAGCAGCGGCATTACATCTACTCTGTCTTCACTAAGCATCACCGCCGCACCAGGTATGAAGAAGGCAAATTTTATCATAGGAAAGGCGACAAGGGGTGAAATAAATGCCAAAATCTTTGTAATAGGCACGAACTACTCCGCAGCCATCGAAAATGTAACCTACTCACTATACAGGTTACCCTTGAATCCGTATACCCCATATGGGTATTATTCAGTTATCAACGGTACCCTGCCGCTTCATTTTCCGTCCCAAAAAACAACCGCCTACTTGCTGATTCGGGGCAATTTTTCATACAATGGCATTTCGGAATCACAAAGGAACTTTTCATGGCTGGAAGTACCCATTCACACCACAGACAATCTTTCAGGAAGTTTTCAGATCGCATCAATTCTCTATTCAAACCTTTCCCTGGATGGGCTTCAGAGCCATGGCCTGCTACTGAACAGATACGCACCATTTGAGGTTGTCAGGTATGACAACCACAACGTATTTCCATTGGAGACAGTTAATGCACTCTCTTTCTACTATGGAGAGAATCTGAGTGCCAAGGATGTTTATTATTTTGATAATAATGCTATGATGATATTCTATGTCCTTGTTGTGACAGAAATTTTAGTACTATTGATCATTCCTTCCCTGATACGCTGCCATTCCTCCAGGCGTTCAGCCAGAAGGGCAGCAGGGGAAAAATAACGAGCAGTAGAGGCCTGCAGTCTGCGTGTGGTGCATCATGACAAAAATATCGGTGGAAATATCGGTTACATCCGGAAAGAATTTGGCTCCCATACTGTCTGCATTGAGGCAAAGTGAATCTGATCCCGATTCGCTGGAAATAGTGGTTGTAAATTCAGGAAAAAACCCCACTGTTTCGGATTTGTGCAGGAATTTCAAAGCCAGAGAGATACTGGAAGAATGTTCATTACTGCAGTCCAGGTATCTGGGAGTTATCAATTCCAGCGGAGATTTCATTCTAATACTTGATGAAACAAGGATTCCGTCTCATGGCCTTATCCATTCGCTTTTAGCTTCGCCCCACAACATGATGGCCTTCCCGGAGAAGAACCTGGGCCGTGGAATCATTAACAGGCTTGATGGAAGAGACAAGGATCTTGTGGTCAGGAGCAGCATATCAATTTCTGGCAGGACCTCATTGATTATCCCGAGATTTTACTCAATGCCGCTTATAAGGCAGGCTTTTTCTGCAATCAGGGAGAAGTTAACTGATGGCAGATTCAAAAAGGTTGTTGCCAAGGACGATAGAATCATCTTTCATGAAGCCTCAAGGATTTCCGGTGAAACAGTGGTCGTATCAGAATATCCACTCTTCCATATGAACGACACGGACATCTTCAGGGAATTTAAGAAATACTCACGTTACGGCAGCACAAGCAGAATACTCAAGGGGACGGAATATGAGTTTATGGCAGGCCTGAGCGACAAGATTAGAAAGTTCTCATCCTTCAGGGATTTCCCGCTGATATTGCTCTATCTTCTGAGAGGGTCTGCGTATGCTGTAGGGTATTATCTGTACAGGGGCAATACTCAGTAGGGTATCCGGGTATAAGGTGTAATATGACTGTGTATCTGTGGTTCTCTGATCCTCCGGGAAGTGGCATCGGCAGGTATACGTCAACTCTTCTGGATGCGGTGGAAGAGGCTGCACCATTGCATTACATCCTGTCAAGGGGCAAATACATGGAATTCTACAGAAGGGAAGAGAGAATATACGGGCCATTCTCGCGAATTATGCCCCCCATGCTTTCAGTGGTTCTGGACAGGAAAATCCAGCCACGGATTTCTCACTCTGTGCTGAGCCAGAGAGATGACATTTCAGTCATCCATTACCTGTCACAGCATGAGGCGCCCTTCCGAGCTTCAGCAGGAAATCAGATAGCCACTGTTCATGACCTTACGACCCTCAAGGGCAAGCCCGCAAACTTCACAGACGCCATATACAGGAGGATGGTGGCATCCAACATAAAGAGGATATTTGATCTTGAAAATATAATAACTGTCTCCGACGTTGTCAGAATGGAGATAGATGAGGCGGGATACACCGGCAGGATACATGTGATACATCACTGTGCCTCAAGAGTTTTTCAGAGGAAGGAGGGGAAAATGGCCATCAGAAAAAGGTTATCATTGCCCCGGGATGATGTTATACTGATATCTGTTTCAACCGGTTCCCAGAGAAAAAACCTGGAGATGATCAGGCAGGTCATGAAGAAACTTGGCGACAGATATATGCTGATAAGAATCGGGCCGGGACTGGGGCTCAGCAATGAGAGGGATTTTTTCAACATATCAGACGATCTGCTGAATGACCTGTACTGTGCCTCAGATATGCTGATCTTTCCATCAACTTCTGAAGGATTTGGATATCCGCTGGTTGAGGCAATGGCCACGGGATTACCCATTATTGCACTGGATATCCCCATCATTCGGGAAATAGCAGGGGACGCCGCAATATTACTGGATGGATTCGACGCTGATGCCCTAGTTGATGCAGTAAAGGCAAATTCTGAGAATCTTCAAAGACTGAGCGAGATAAGTCTTGCCAGAGGCAAATCATTCAGTTTTGACCGGTTTGCAGAGCAATACAGGGACCTCTATTCAAAAATCTCCTCCAGATCCCTTTCATAGCTGAATAAGAGATATGATCGGTTCCGGCGAAGCTTTTATCAGTACCTGGCAATTAGGCCGCAATTGTGTGCTGATATTTTCTGATCAAATACCGGGCTCCCTGAGCATAATCCATATATTTCATCCATCGCCATGGACGTGATGCCAGATATTCCATTGCGGTGCGCAGGATCCGGTTATTATGGAAAGCAACAGGGTGTTTAAAATCGCCGTAGTTGACATAATTTCAGATACGAAGGCATTATGACTTTTCATCCAGTGATAGAGCACATTTACCATTGAAATGCCTGTGCACCACCAGTCCTGAGAAAAACTCACCATGGCTTGGATAATCACCGACGGACCCGGAGATGCTTTCGACATATTCAGGTTGATCAAAGCATAAATATCTTGATGGACCGCCGCAGGTAAATATCTCCATGGAAATTTCAAGTCTGAGTTTTCTTTCCTTCTCGTCCAGCCCCGAGAAATAGTCATAGCTATTTTTGAACCAGTTGGACCACAGCAGGGAGAAGGATCTCTGGAACCTCTGTCCGCCGGCCAGCATAAATTTCATAAATATGGCGGTATACAGGGGCCAGAACAGATACCTGCTTACCAGACTGTTCTTCAGCTGCAGTTTCAGGAAAAAAGGCCTTAGAAATCCTATGGACAGCGCTGTCTTAAACAGGAAAAAATAAGTTGGGGGGTTGAGGTAGGATTCAAGCAGCCCGTATCTCTGCCCCTTTGAATTCTCGTTGAAATAGTCTGCCATGTTTGCACCATGGATTATATTGGCATTTTTGGCAATCCTGAACTTCCTGCCGTATACTTCCATGGCTTCATTCGGGTAGCCTTTTATTCCAACCCTGTCCCGCCTGAAAATACGGGTGTGGAGCGAATATTCATGAATTATTGCTTCCAGCCGATAGATCTCATATGCCGGGTATTCGAGACTGCTGTTTCTTATGAAACTCAGCAGTCCTTCAGATATCCTTTCATCAGATCCCAGAAGAAATATATATTTTCCAGATGCCCGCGACACGCCGTACGTAAGAATGGGATCCAGGGTTCCCAGGGGAACTGCCCTGAAAACATTCACATTCCGGTAATTCTCAGAAAGGCTGGCCAGGCGCTTATGCTGCACATTGCAGGAGCTGTCCACGACAATGATTTCAAAAAAGTCTTCATGGTAGAGTGTAATGATTTCCTCAATGTTATCTATGTCGTTCCTGCTGAAAAGAAGAAGCGTGACTTCATCAATCATTTCTTAAACCTTGGTTTGATGCTTTTCTGTAAAATATTGTGGAAGACAGAATCCTGCGGCACATCATGGGTCACAACTGATCCGGATCCAATAAGCGAATGCTTTCCTATTCTTATGCCTGGCAGAATAACTGACCCTGCACCGATTGACACATTGTCCTCCACAATGGTTTTTTCCATTGTCCATTCTGTTCCAATGTCAGGATATCTGTCATTTGTAAATGTGACATTTGGGCCGATAAAAACGTTGTTCCCGATGACCACTCCTGACGGTATGAAGACAAATGGCCTGATTTTGCAGTTATCGCCTATCACAACCCCCTCTTCGATATAGACGAAGGCGTCAATCTTGGTATTTCTGCCAATCCTGCACCTGTAAAGGTTAACCTGGTCATATATAACTGACGATTGATCTATATCACAGTCTGTTATCCTACTGAATTCTTGTAAACGATTCATTTTTCCCTGCCCCGTAAATCTGCTCCAGTTCCCTGACAATGGCAGTGCCCAGATTGCCAGAGTTTACCTTTGTTCTTCCGTTGAGGGAGCATTCAATGAAATTCATTATCTCATCCCTCAGTGTGTTATTCTTTTCAACCTCAATGTGCTTTATACTGCCATTGCTGTGAATCTCCAGGTTCTGATTCACCGGATCTAACATAATTGTACCTTTGGTTCCAGCCATCTCCACAAGCCTCGTTCTCCTGTGATCAACAAGGCTAATCCTGATGTTTGCAGTGAAATCCATGTAATTCACAATGAGGTCCGCCTCAGCCAGTTTATCACCAATACTGCCACCGGCGTATGGGCTGTATATGACTGAAACGGGCCACAGCCCAGTCAGAAAGTTCACAATGTCGAAAATATGGGGGCCAAGATCCCATAGGACATCTTCCGTTCTTGAGTTTTCACTGGGTGCCATGTGGGTCCATGATATGCCCGCATGGTGAACTGCCCCAATCTCGCCACTCAGTATCAGTTCCCTGGCAGCCCTGATGGAGTTGGCAAACCTGAATATATTTCCGACCTGCAGCACAACACCATTCTCAAGTGCTGTCTCCACCAGGTTAAAGGCCTCTGTGGAATTCTTTGTCAGCGGTTTTTCCACCAGGGTGCTGACTCCAGCCTCCAGGGATTTCGACGTGTATTCGTAGTGAAAATCGTTGGGGACACAGATGTGGACAGCATCAACGCTGTCAATGAGAGACTGGTAGCTATCATGAACCACGACCGATGCATTGCGGAAATTCTGGTCTGAAAGCAGATCTATTTTTGCATCGTACATGTGAATTGCATCAACAGCACCCTCGTTCACCAGGGCAAGGTACTCCCTGAAAACTTTCCTGCCCCAGTAGCCAAGCCCGACAATGCCGATTCTCATGGCCGTGTTCCTCCCACATATGCACTGATCTGGCTGGCGACTTCATCTGCCGAATCCATACCCATGGTTCCGTAGATTGGCAGGCTTAAATTTTCCCTGGCCCATTTCTCTGTGTTCATCATGGAAAATGGCACCAGGGCAGCTCCGTTTCTGTACGCATTCTGGAGATGGACTGGAATTGGATAGTGGATGCCTGTCTCTATGCCATGCCTCTTCAGGCTTTCAGCGAGCCCATCTCTCCTGCCAGTTCTTATGGAATAAATGTGCCAGGATGACCTGCTCAATGAGGAATCCCTGTCTGACGCAGTAATTTCCCGGAAACCGGAAAGTTTATCGGTGTAGAATTCAGCCACAGTTGCCCGATTCCTGTTCCACTGGTCAAGGTACTTCAGCTGAATTCTCCCTATGGCAGCATTTACGGAGTTGAGTCTGAAGTTGTATCCAATAATGTCATTCCTGTACCTGTCTCCATTGTATGCTCCCTGGTTCCTTAAAGACAGGGCCTTATCCCTGATTTCCGGATCATCTGTGGTTATCATTCCCCCATCTCCCCCGACTGTCATATTCTTGGAACTGTAAAATGAAAATGCCCCTGCAGTGCCAATGCTTCCTGCCTTTTTCCCATTGAGTTCGGCACCATGAGCCTGGCAGGCGTCCTCTATCACCGGTATGTCCCTGGCTTCCTCCATATCAAGAATTCTGTAAAGATTTTGCATCCGCCCGTAAAGGTGGACAGGAATTATGGCCTTAATCCTGCTGCCATATCTTTTAAAGGCCTCGCGGAGCTGGTCTTCCCTCAATTCAAGACTGCCACTCTCCACGTCAAGGAGCAGCGGTGTTGCTCCGGCGTGAACTATGGCATTTACTGTGGCAACAAATGTGGCGGACTGTGTTACAACAATATCGCCCTTCCTGATGCCGATGCTCATTAGCGAGAGGAGAAGCGCAGCAGTTCCGCTGCTGACTGCAACAGCATATCTTGTGCCAGTGTAGCTGGCAAAGCTGTTTTCAAATTCTTTCACAGAGAGGCCGTTGACGAGACGGTCATTCATTAGGCATTCCGTGGCGGCATCGGTCATTTCCTTCGTCATGGCAGGTTTTGAAAAAGGTATTCCCACGCATGTGTTATTTTGAGCCTTTTTTAAATCTTTGGATGTGGTTGCGCAACCTGTCTGCCTGTTGAACCTGGCTAGTTCCAAAGTTTTGCTGTCTGAATCCATTTCAGTTCCCCATTTCTTATTTCAATTTCACCCTGAATCCTGTTTCCATATTCAGTGCAGTATTCGTCAATTGCGACACTTGTCCTGCGTCAGATTGCATACTTCCTGAGATGCTGCTCCCATTTCCCCGCAGTGATGTCCCATGAATATTTTTCTGCCACAGATCTGGCGCTGCTGATCCATCCCTGTGTGAAATTCCCCATTATTCTTTTTGCAGCATCGGCAAGACCCTCCCTGTCCCCGTCCCCCA
>JAMCUD010000100.1 GCA_023379355.1 Thermoplasmatota archaeon | reverse complement strand
CTCCTTCTCCTTCAGCTCCATTAGCAAGCTTCTGACATTATCCATAAGGGATTTCCTGTAAAGCTCATCGTACCGCTCGGTCATCCTCTCCTTGAGCCTTATTGTTCTTCGCAGGAGCTGGTTCCTCACCTCCTCGAATGACTTGCCAGATATGGTAGCCATCTTCTTTTTTTCCATTGATCCCATGATAGCAATACTCATGATGATACTGCAATATAACCATTTCGATACATCTCTGGATATATTTATTATTCAGAGTAATAATAGTGTAAAAATATTGAACCTAGGAAGAACATATAATCCTGAATTGCAATTACACGGCAGTGGCTATAAATGGGAAAGAGCTCAGTTGAGAAACTGTTTTCAAGGCTGACCGGACGTGATGTCAAAGCCGGTGATTTTGTATGGGCCGCCCCCGACCTTATTTATGTGCACGACGTTCTTGGTCCGATGATGCTTTCGTCCTATGGGAAACTTGGAAATCCCAGAGTCAGATTTTCTGGGAAGGTAATATTCGTCTATGATCATATCTTTCCGCCAAAGGATGCTGCAAGTGCCAACAATATTCTTAATATGGTTGAATTTGCCGATGAGAATCAGGTCGAGAACATACCAATGGGTGAGGGTATTGAGCATACCCTGCTCATTGAGAAGAATATAATCAGACCCGGAATGTTTGTTGTTGGGTCTGACTCTCACACAGTTACCGCTGGCGCAAACGGTGCATTTGGTGCCGGGCTTGGTTCGACGGACCTTGCATGTCTCCTGGCCACTGGAACAACATGGTTCATGGTGCCGGAGACAATGAAAATAGATCTGACCGGTAATTTACCTAGATTTTCAACAGGTAAGGATGTTATACTAAATATAATTTCAAAGATAGGTGTGGATGGGGCAAACTATATGTCCATGGAATTCCATACATCCGGTGAAACGCATATCTCACTGGATGATCGGCTTGCAATAGCCAACATGACCGTCGAGGCTGGTGCCAAGACATGCCTGCTTCCACCGGATGAAAAAACAGATTTGTATAACGCGATTTTATGGGACGAAGATGCAGGCTACAGCAGTGGATTGAGTTTCAACCTGTCTGAAATTAGGCCCTCCGTAGCGGTTCCCTTTTCTCCTGGCAACGTAAAGGATGTGAAAGAGGTTGTAGGGACAAAGGTGGACCAGGTGTATCTGGGAAACTGCGCAAACGGAACATTTTCTGACCTAAAAGAGGCAGCTGAAATATTCAGGAGGAACCCAGTACATGATGGTGTCACGGCAATAGTAGTGCCTGCCACCAGGGAGATATACAGAAAAGCGCTAGATGCCGGCCTGATCAGGATATTCATTGATGCCGGGTGCACGGTGTCACCACCTACATGTGGAGCCTGTGCGGGTCTTCACATGGGCGTACTTGCCCGGGATCAGGTCTGTATATCCAATACCAACAGAAATTTCAGGGGACGAATGGGGGATCCGAGAAGCAAGGTATACCTTGCCAATTCCTACGTCACAGCAGCTGCAGCAGTTGAAGGCAAAATTGTGGATCCGACGGAGGTGTTTTAATGCCAAAGGCTTTTGTGTTCGGTGATAACATTGATACCGATGTGATTGCCCCTGGTGGGTACCTGCACCTGGGTATTGATCAGGTTAAAATGCATTCGATGGAAGCGATTTTTCCCGACTTCTGGAAATCCGTGTCGAAAGGCGATATCCTTGTGGCAGGAAAAAATTTCGGTTCTGGATCATCAAGGGAGCAAGCTCCAGTGGTGCTAATAGAACTCGGAATATCTCTCGTTGTGGCAAAGAGCTTCGCCAGATTGTTTTTCAGGAACGCAGTTAATGTTGGCCTCCCAATTGGCGTGATCAATGACCTGACTGACATTTCCCAAGGGGACCCAATAGAATATAACCTAGCCAGAGGTGAAATAAGGAATCAAAGAAGTGGCTCCCTTACCAGATTTACGCCACCGCAGGGTGCACTGGCCGATATTCTGAATGAAGGGGGAATTGTGCCATACACCCTGAAAAAACTCAGCAGAAGCAAGTAAACGGATTGAGGCTCTTCACAGGGGGCCACTGGCGGATTTATCAGCTTCTGATCTGTTGGCTGCCAGTGAGACTATTCTGAAGACCGGATGCAAAAATTTACTGTATGGCGCCATAAGGAATATTCCTGCGACAAGAGCCACATGAATAAGGAAAAAGTAGGTATAGAGATAAGTTCCACTGGCGATGGGGAATATTATTCCCGTAAGACCGGTGATCATCATCGCAACAGTGAAGGGGTAATCGTTATCCCTCATCCCGGATGCCAGCAGGGACTGGTTCGATAGGGGCTTTAATGCCAAAAGGAATGATGATCCAATAAACATGCCTGCAGCCCCTATGATGTAAGCCCAGACGAGGATTTTACCCATGTTCGGATAGAACAGTATCGTCCCAAGATCAAGGAGGAAACCTGTCACGAGCATTCCATGAAATAATAGTCTTGTAACCGTCCCTCTCTCGCCAGGATAATTACAACCTGCTCCGCCACCTCCAAAATATTTGTGCTGTAGTGCGTCCTTTAGCCCCAGAATGAAGTATCTTAGGGTGATTCTTCTGCCATCTTTTTTAATAGTCTGCCAGTACCTTATCCCCTCCACAGTCCATACGATGAGAATAAAGCTATAGAGAAGTGCACTCAGCCCCTTGAAGTAAATGTCTGGAATCACCTCTGTTGAAAGGTTAGCTGGGTTAACAAAATATCTTGTTCCACTGAGGAAAAAGACCAGGCCAAAGGTGAACAATGCACTGATGCCTATTGAAAGTGACCAAGTTGCTACGGGATGGTCTAAGAATCTGGCAACAAATTTCGGTTCCACATTCTCGTGGTATGTTTCCATCCTAATCTCTGATAGTAATTTGGGGATGTTTAGTTTAAATTCGTGGTCATCGGTATAGGGGCAGACATAGAAACATTCTCTACAATCGTGGCAAAGGTTAGAAAGGTATTTCATGTCAGAAGCGGAGAATCCATCCTGTCTCTCAATTGCGTCCCATACCGCACAGTAGCCTTCACAGTATCTACAGGCATTGCAGATATTGAACTGCCTGATTCCCTCCTCGATTAGATCATTCAAAGGGATGATGCCTCCTTTCCTGCTATTCTCCCGAAGACGGTGCCAATTGTGAGTCCAAACCCGGCAAGATATCCGCTCCGCAGTATATTGCCTGACATGATCTCTCCGGCAGCAAACACATTTCTCATGTTGCGTCCCCCTGAGATGACTGCAGAGTTCTGATCCACCTTCAGACCCATGTATGTGAATGTGAGGCCGGGACTGAGGGGATAAAGATAAAATGGTGGCTTCTCCAGTGGAGAATAAAAATGTGATTTTCTTGGAACAATACTGTCTGCCGATGCATCAAAGGAACCCTGTTTTGCTCCTGACCTCAAGAGATCAGATGCTGCCGCATTATATTCCTTAACAGTCCTTATGAAATTATCCCTGTTAAATTCTGCTTTAGCAGCCAGTCCTTCAATTGTATTTGAGACCAGAGGTTCAAACGCTGTTGGCATAAACTTTCTCCTCGTTGATGAATCTATTATGGCGAAAGCCTTCTGACCTTTCTGCTCAGCTATCAGCTTGCCCCATATGGCATATCTCTTTGGCCATATGTCCTCGCCCTCGTCATAAAACCTCACACCGTCAAGGTTAACAACTATTCCCCAAGGGATGGCATCTATCCTTGTCACGATTCCACCATCGAATTTTGGTCCCCTGGAATCCACCGCAACCATGTGTCCCCCCATTGGATCACCTACCGTCTCTGCGCCAGAGTGAATGAGAGACCTGAGTGGTAAGCCGGTATTGAATCGTGATCCCCTTACCTGAAATCCCGCCGACTTCTCTCCCCATATGGATGATAACCACTCCATATTGGCTTCAAACCCCCCGGATGCGACAACAAGACTCTTTCCTTTTACTTTTAAATGGTCATGCGGTGTTTTTACAGTGACGTCCTCAAATGCCCCGTCCAGAATAGATATATCAGTTGCAGTGGCCTCATAAATGATTCTTATGCCTAGTTTTTGTGCCCACTCATAATAATCGTTAATCAGCGCCTTTCCTCCGCCCATGAAGAAAACATTTGTTCGGTTAAGGTTCAGGGTCCCCTGTATTTCCCTTTTGAAGATTATTCCATGATCCGACATCCATTGGGGGATGTCCCTGGAATTCCTGATGGTGAATTCCGCCATTGTCCTGTCAGCAAGCCCTCCCGACACTTTCATCAGATCTTCAAAGAATTCACCGAATTCGTACGATCCACCTGTGAAAATATCCTCCTCATGCATGTATCTTATGTCCCGCGTATACTTGGTATTTCCACCTCGGAGAGCCTTTGGGGCACTTTCAATCATAAGCACATCTGATCCTGCCTCAGCTGCCGTCATTGCAGCACATAGTGCAGCGTTGCCTCCCCCGATTACAACAACCGTATCTGAATCAGAAATATCCAATCATTTCCCTGTTAGAATGGGGGATAAATGCATTAATGTTTTCTAATAACCACTGATCCCGACGATCTAATGGTCAGGGATTTTTCAAACCGATTCTGTGGCATTTTTCCCATCCTGTAATTCAATTCGGCTTCAGGTAAATATTTTAAACTCCAACAGGGCAGAAGCGACCATTATGGAATTTTTAAATCGGCTGCTGGTGTACTCGTTATGAATTTAACTGATTAGATATTTTCTTAATATAGCCAAGGACCATTGAACTCCTTATGATAACTGACGATACCTTGCGGGAGGGTTTGCAAACCCCTGGAATTTCCTATTCTATTGATGAGAAGCTCAAACTTGCCCGTCTCCTCTCTGAGGCTGGGATAAGACGGGCACTTGTTGCCTATCCTTCCGCACATTCATCAGAGTTTTATGCCGCCAAAAGAATTGTTGAGTTGGGTTTTTTTCCTGAGACATTCGCGCTTGGCAGAACTGTTCCATCAGATATTGATGCCATCTGTGAGACTGGATCGAATATATCTCTACACCTCCCATTCAGGCTGGAGAAGCTGGATCAGGTTGCGGATGCAATAAGATACGCTTCAAAAAAGGGGAGGACTCTTGAGGTAGCTGTTGTTGACGTCATCCACCACACAGATAAGGAGATAATGGATCTGACGAGAATGGTTGTTGATGCCGGTGCAAATGTTGTGCAGCTACCTGATACAACCGGAACAGGAAATCCTTCTAGGATAAGGTCTATCATACGCATGGTAAAATCCGTCTTTGAT
>JAMCUD010000099.1 GCA_023379355.1 Thermoplasmatota archaeon | reverse complement strand
TTTCCACTTAACGCGTTCGGGAGAGGTCTTGTTTCTTTACCCTGATTAGTGCGTCGGATATAATTTCAGGTTCGGCGAAATTCACTTTCATGGCGCCTATAATATTTTCAAGGCATGAACTTTCAAAGGTCTGAATTCCATAACAGCACCAGTCATGATAAATCAGGAGGAAGTTGTGGAGATATTTTCTTCCATTTTTTCTATCACGGCCATATGATGATTCTTCAAAACGGATTCCCATGACCATTTACTCTTGCTACGAATATAGATAGAGTCCCTATTGATATTGAATATTTCACCGGATTTTGCGCAAAGTTCGTCAATTGTTCCTATAAGTCCGGTTTCATAATTCTCTATCATTTCGTATATACCCGAATAAAATGGTAGGTTCAGGGCAAGTACTGGAACACCATAGCTTTGTGCTTCGATGACCACAATGCCCTGTGGTTCATCCCATGTCGATGTAAAGAGGAGAGCCCTGCTTCTTCTCATTGTTTCTATGAGTGTCCGCCTATCCACCTCCCCAAGGTATTCGGTAACATTATTTAGAAAAGGCTTAACCATATTCCTGAAATATGACACATCGGTTATCCTACCTATTATTTTTAATGGCAATCCGAGTTTCCTGGCAAGTCGAATGGCAAGATGCGGAGCCTTTAGTGGATTGATTGTTCCAACGAAGAGCAAAAATTCTTCCGGATTTTGAATTATTTTGTCCCTATCCGGAAAATCCGTTCCATTTGGCATGTAATGGGATCTGATTCCTTTTCTTAATAAGAGTTCATTCATCCTGAGGTTAAGTGCGCCCAGATTAAGTTTCCATGATGGCCTGAATAACATGTCTGGAACTAAGAAAAGCTTGCGCCAGTTTGGATAGATAAAGTAATAGTTTCCATGCAGGTAGAAAAGGACCCTGTCATTTTCCATCTCCTTCGTGAGTATAAAATTGTTAAATGGGTCAATAGCAGAGGCATCAGAAAGTATAGGGGCCTCCCAAATATCTCGTCTAAGGCTGGTGAAGATAGATATGTAACGAGTCCATTTTCCCGTAACTAGAGACGTGATCAATCGTGCTTTGTCACCTGGATATGAGAAGATAGTATCAGGGGAAACAATGCTGTCGGCCAGACTATCGTCCGTGGAATTAGCCACTAACTGCACTCTGTATCCCAATCTCCTGAGGGACCTGGCTCGCTCAACTACTATTTTTTCCACACCCCCCCAGCCATCTACAGGAATCCTTCGATAGAGAGGGGCGAATATTACAACCTCCTTGGAACTCAACTTCAACATATGGACTTCATGATATAAAGTTATTACAGTTCACTTTGCATAGTTAATTCTCCGGCACCTTAAGTCTGCGTTTTTTCAAAGTGTTGCTTTAAATTCAGACTAATCGCAGGAGGCTTGGTCTTTAGGTAGTTTTGTGACCATTTCTTTAGTATGGGAAAATAGTTATGGTTTGATTTTCTTTACCATAAAGGTGGAAGATTATTATACGGAACTTGATCTTATCTTTTCTGAGGCTGCCAGTATTTATGATAAAAAGATATTATCTAACTTCATAAATATAAACATAAGAAAAATTGAACTTAAGACACTTATAGAATACACCAGAGGAAGGAACAGCGTATTGGAGATAGGATGTGGAACAGCAGAAGAGGCAAGTAAATTCATACTTGAAACCGGTAAAAAAGTTACCTGCCTGGAAATTTCCAGCGGAATGATCGACTTTTCCACTGCAAAGATCAGGAGATTGGGAATAAGTGACAATTTCATGGCAGTTAAGGGAGCAGCGTCCAACATAAGATCACTTGGCAGATCGTTTGATCTGATTTACTCTTTCAACGGTGCTCTAAACACTGAGCCCAGAATTAAGGAGACTGCAGAGGGAATACGCGATTCATTGAATCACAACGGGATCCTGATCTTCTCAGTCAGAAACAGGAAATGTCTGGGAGAGATTTTATTATACAGTATTCTTGGTAAAAGAGAAAACATAAGGAAGCGCATGGAAGAGACAACCTATGTGGAAGTGGTTGGAAATAAGATTGGGTCGACTTACTACTCCCCTAAGGAGATCAGATCCATATTTAAGGAATTCACTCTGGTTAAAAAAAAGGGCCTTGCCATAATACTTCCGCCATATCTTGCAGAAAGAGTGACTTCTAATTTTGCCAGGCAAATAATATCTTTAATGGGAATGTTGCTGTCGTCGATTCCAATTTTTTCTTCTCTTGGAGACGAGATACTTTATGTTTTCAGGAAAGAGTGAAAGTTTTCTGGAGTTGAAATTACCAGAACCTTACCTTTCTACTTACAGGGCAAATTATGTGGAAGAGGGAGATAGGTTTTTCATCATTGTAACAGGGAAATGGTGTGGAAAACTGAGAAACTGCGGATATGCCTTAGTACGTGGGGAAGTTTATACCGCAAAGGAAGAGATGACTGGTGCGGTAATTAATCGCTTCAGGGAAAAATACGGTACGGAGCACCTGAATTTTCACCATATGGATACTGGTACAGGATTTATCCTTGAAAGATCTGATAACGTTCAAAGAAGCAGATACGATATCTTAGGAATGGAATTTGACCAGGCGTCAAAAGATTATGATACTTCGATCAGCAGCAATCCAGTTGAAATTTATATGCGGAGCAGAACATCTGAGGTTCTATCTCTGCTAGCCAGGGATGGTATGTCAATCCTTGAAATTGGCTGTGGGACCTTAATTGAGTCCTCTGCCATAAAATCTAATATATCCCTTACATGTGCGGAAATTTCAAACCAGATGCTGAACATAGCAGCCGAGAGGTCCAAAACAATTGAAAACATAAAGCTGGAATTAGTGAAAGTTTCTTCTGGAGTTATAAGAACAGATAAGAAATATGACATCATATTCACAACATATGGATACCTTGATCTGGAGGATTTGAAAACTATTGAGACCACCTTGAATGAAAATCTAAAGGTTGGAGGAATGTTTATTGGCGCTTACTGGAACAGGTTTGGAATTTTTGATATTTTCCTCTCCTTGATGCTCGGCAGATTTGAGTACGTCCGAGAGAAGTTGAAAGGCCTGGTTTTACCAGAATGTTCAAGGTTTTCTACAGCGACCAGACCAAAGAAGCCACTGGATTTTTCCAGACTCAGTGGATTTTCCATTGTTCAGAGGAGGGGAGTATGCACTGTGATTCCGCCATATAATTTCTTGCGCATTGTAAAACACTTCGCGAATAAACGGATCCCATTTGCACTGGATAGAGCAACATCTTCGTTGCCCATCATCAAGAATTTCGCAGATTACATAATGGTTGTACTGAGGAGAGAACATGACTGATAACCCAGTCAATGAATTCAGCATAATTATACCGACACACAATAGACACGAAAGGCTTTCGGCACTTCTCAGGAGTATAGAAGATCACTATGTTGACCAGATAAGGGAGATCATAATAATAGATGATTCAGATCCACCAATAAGAATTGATTGCTGTGAGAGAATTAGGCTAATTCATGTGAGGGTCTCCTTCAGGATCTTCATTTCTCTTGCAAAGGATATAGGGGCTTTCCTTGCAACATCTGATTATCTTTTTTTCATAGATGATGATAATATAATTGGGACTGATACTTTTCTGCCTGTAATGGAGGCATTTTCATCACAGAAAAATGTTGGAGCTGTTATGCCCTCCGTCATGTATCTTGCAAATCCAGAATTGGTATGGGCCTATGCCACCCCCTTCAAACCCGGAAAATGGAGCCATGAACTGATTGGTAGAAATCAAATACGAAAAAATGAACTTGAAAACAGGATCTATAATGTTGACGCTCTTCCAAATTCTTGCATGATATCTAAACAAGCTCTTTTGGAGGTCAACGGCTTCAGTACTCGCTTGAAGATAAACAGCTCAGGAGATCTTGTCCTGAAGTTGAAATCTGCTGGATTTAAGGTTATTGCCACATCATATGCCAAGATATACCACGATGTACCACTCCCTGGAAAATTCGGTTATTGGTCTGTTCATGGACGCGACGATCCTGAAAGGGTCAGACAGGAGATTTCAAACTGGTTCATGTATATGAGGGATGTTCATTCCGGTGAAAGTTTTTTTATATCTAGAGCCATTTTCCACTCTCTGAGATTCATTCTTCCGAACCTGCTAACCTACATATTACTGGGAGGGGAAAAAAGGAAAAAATTGATCTTTAATCTCTCATTGGGGTTTATAGATTCATTCCGTCAGCTTAAGCTTCAGGAATAAGTTATTTTTTAACTTCCATAACTTTGCTGTCGAGAGGTCTATTTCACTCAGAAAAGACATTTTATTGAACTTCCTACCGATCCTATTATCAAATAAACCTGTTCCAAATATCCCTTCAAGTTTGAATCTCTCATCGAGATAGCGTTCTATCGGCCCAGCAAAAATCCTGTGTTGACCAGTTCCATTATCAATTTCCTCTATTTCTTTCATTTCCCTTATTTTCGACAGAGGTGAATATGGTACAGAAACAACAACAGTTGCACCTTTCTGGCCAACTCTGCAGATTTCGTTGTAGACCAGTGTTGGGTTCTGTATGTGATGCATAACTCTGATCATTACTATCAGATCAAAGAATCTGCTGCTAAACGGGAGGTTAAAGAAGTTACATTGCACAAGATTGGTTCTGGTCAATCGTTTCTTGGCCTCTGCCAGATTCCTGCTGGAATAGTCCACCATGTAAGTTTCTTCACTAATTCTCTCCAGAACTGAAGTTATTCTTCCAAACCCGCCCCCAAGTTCAAGTGTTCTCTCAGGGTGGCCAGCGAGTTTTAAAATCAGTTTTCTCTCAGCCAGATTCTGGATTTCTCTGCCTTTCCATTCACTCAGGTAATCATAATTTTCATAATCTGGAGGTTCCACACTGTAGAGGTACAGTTTACCATATATAATTATCTCAATATCTCTTGGTTGTAAATTCTGAGCCCTCAAATAAGGTTCAACGTACTGTGATCTGGGAATCTTTTTATAACAAGACAACCCTTATTCTATTTCACTGCTTGGCCAGGTATGAATGCACCTGAGTCTAATATGGGAGATATAAAGGCGAGGATTGTGAAACAGTTTTATATATCACACCCGACAAAAACTTGGCTGAAGAATGAAAGATGACAGTTAGAACATTTCAGGGAGCAGGATTGCTGGATTTGCTGATGTTGGTAATAAATATACTGTTTCTGGAAAGCCTATGAATGAACCATTTCATGATGAGATGGTAGAAATAGACTGTAATGTACTGAATCTAGAACTGAAACAGTGATCATGAAAAGGCATGATGATTGGCAACCTCATGTTGGTTTATAGGCTTCTCAGACACATCAAGATTCCGATTTTTTCATCTTGATAAGGCTCTCCTGGCACCTTTTACGGATTGACTCCACATCATCTCTCTTGCCGGTTAGCTTCCCATTTTTCATTACAGGACTAAGCAGGTTCTCGACCATTTTCCCGCAGTTACATTCATATGTGCCATAATTTGAGGGTTTCACGATTAAGGACCCGCAGGATTGGCATTTGAATACATTTTTTCCTCCGGAATATTTGCCTCTCTTTGCCAGGCTGGTTCCTTCGACCTCAACAATGTCCATTGCAAAGTCAAATGGCTTTGCAGATGCTATGGATGTGCCTATTCCAAAAGCCTCTGCGCCTGCCTCCTTAAGTTCCAGTATGTTTTCGGTATTTAGTCCCCCTGAGACCATTATTTTCACGTTTCTGAAGCCCCTCAGATCAAGTTCCCATCTTACTTCCCTGATTAATGATGGGAAATTACCTCTCCGCGAGGATGGAGTATCAAGTCTTATATAATCCAGGTTGTTTATTGTTTCCGCAGCCCTGATAGCCGCAAACTTCTCGTCCATGAACGTATCTATGAGAATCACTTTTTTCTGTCCATTACTGTAGTCACCGGCGGAAAGCTTCCATGCTGCCTCATCTCCCAAAAGAATTGAAAGAGCATGAGGCATTGTGCCGACCGGTTTTTGACCGATCAGTTCTGCTCCAAGAATGCCAGAAACACCCGCGGCACCACCTATGTAAGCCGACCTGTCGATCATTGGTGAGATTGAGGGGTGCATTCTCCTAATGCCAAATGAATAGAATGGAGTTTCCCCAAGTATCTGTTTGATCCTGGCCGAATATGTACAGATACCTGTTGACTGGCAGATAAAACCAAGAATGGACGTTTCAAATTTTCCAAAATCCGAATATTTGCCCTCGAACCTCATTACTGGAACAGGAATGCCATTGTCATCACGGGGTTTAACAATTGACCCCTCTGGAATTGAATAAATATCGACATTCACTCCTTCCATGAGCGTCAGAATTTCATCCAGTCCGCAAAAAACAAACCAGTTTCCAAGAGGTCCAGATACAGTAAACTCGGCAACTACCCTTTTATCCGAACCGGATGCTTGGAGTTCTTCCAGAGTGCGTGTGAAGTAAATATCCGATGCCAACCCCATTCCAATCTGTTCATCGGTAGCAGTATTGAACCTGACCTCTTTTCTGGAATCGCTTTTTGCTTCCGTTTTAACGTCTTTCATTTAACTCCCTCCAAGGAGACCTCCAGCATTAGCTGGGCGGAGTTGAAGCCGATATCTCTTTTTCAAACTCTCTTGCCATAATGATAGCGGCACCATAATTCTTTCTCATAAATTCAAGTGCAGTATGGTGATCTTTATCATCGATGGAAGAGCAGAGATCTGAGATTATTTTTATGCCGAAATACCTGAAATAAGCTCCAGCTGCAGTATGTTGCACACATATGTCAGTGCTTATTCCGCTGATGTAGACATAGTTCACACCTGATGCACGTAGATAGCCCTCAAGATCAGACTGGAAAAAAGAGTCAAAGTGCCTCTTTCTTATCCTCTGTCCACCAAACTCCTTCAGAGAACCATAGAGTTCTGATGCTGGGGTTCCCTGGAGGCAGTGTTCACCCCAAACAATGAATTCCGGGTCTCCGGGAATGTGAGTATCCATTGTGAACACTATCTGAATTGATCCATCAATTCTTCTTATGAGTTCTGCGGTCTTTTCTGCCACCATGACTGATCTTTCGGATCCAAATCTGCCGGTCACAAAATCATTGACAAGATCCACGACAATCCATGCTGCCTTAATCCCTGATCCACCATTCAACATCTTTTCCATTATCCTGCACCTCTACTCCCATTTCAACCAGGCTGCTTCTAATTAGATCGGAAAGTCGGTAATTCTTCTCCTCCCTGAGTTTTTTTCTCAAATCCAGAAGAAGTTCCACAGACTTCTTCAGAACTTCAGGATTCCTGTTCACGTCAAAAACACCAAGGAACCCATTTACCCACTGGAATATGGACAGTATTCTGCGAACGGAATCAGCAGACAGGTTGGAGAACTCCCTGTAGGCTGTTCCTGCCAGATCCATGATTATCCTGAACGCTGACCTGAAATTGAAATCGTCGCCCATGGCATCCTCTATTCCCTTCCTGTATGATGTCACATCTAGGTCCAGGCCTCCATAAACGCCTCCATGAAGGTCCAACCTTCTCTTTATAATATTGAGGTATCGTACATTCTTCCCAGCCTCTTCCATGACCTTTTCCGAGAAGTCTATGGTACTTCGGTAATTCCCGTTAAGCAAAGCAAACCTGATCTCTCTCCCATTGTATTTTTTCAGGGTATCTGATATCGTTATGAAATTTCCAAGTGACTTTGACATTTTCTCTCCGTTCAGTGTTACCATTCCTGTGTGTATCCAGTATTTTGCCAGAGTTTCTTTTCCAGAAATGGATCTCATCTGTGCTATTTCCGCCTCGTGATGAGGGAAGATCAGGTCTGTGCCTCCCCCATGAATATCATACTCCTGACCGAAGTAAGTCTCGGTTATTGCGGTATCCTCGATGTGCCAGCCCGGTCTTCCTCTACCCCATGGTGATTCCCATGCAGGTTCTCCAGGTTTCTGCAATTTCCAGAGTACGAAGTCTTTCTGATCGGCTTTATTGGAATTTTCCGGGATGCGGCTTCCCGTTAAAAGTTCCTCAGACCTCTGGTTGGAAAGCTTTCCGTAGTCCGGAAATGAACTGACCCTGAAATATACCCCATCGCCCCCGACATAAGCGTGTCCATTCTCCATGAGGCGTGATATCTGGCTGATAATTTCAGGAATATATTCTGTTGCCCTGGCGTAAAAATTTACACTGTCCACACCCAGTTCATGCATGATCTCAAAATATTCGGATGTGTATTTCAGGGCAACTTCCTGAGAATCCATGTTAAGATCCTGGGCTTTTTTGATGATCTTGTCGTCTATGTCGGTAATATTCTGAAGGTAAAATACTGAGTACCCTGATTGCCTCATATATTTTGCAATGCTGTCAAAAATTACATATGTCCTTGCGTGCCCTATGTGGAAACTTTCCTGAACTGTGGGACCGCAAACATACATATTTACCCTTTTACCTGTTATGGGATCAAACCTCTCAACCTCCCCGGATAAACTGTTTCTGAACATCATTCAGTAAGCATATTATTCATTGATTCTTAAACTGTTTCATCATTTTTGTTTGGAAATTATCAGTTGTGTATACCCATATCCAAAGGAAGAAAAAGAAACCAAGAGTTTCATGAACGGAATGCCAGATGAATCTTTGGTGTCACGAGAAACGAACCTATTGAAAGGATATGCTTTTTTTCGATGTCTATCACCGACATTGATGCGTTCCTTATGTTTATGCCAAAACTTTCCTCCTCGTTGAATCCCAGAAAACTGGAGATGGCAGCCCTTATTGGGAGTGCATGGCTGACCATTATGTAGGTCCCGTCGTAAGCATTGAAAGTCTCCCTGAATCTTTCAATGTGGGATTCCCAGCTTTCCATTCCCATCTCTGTCCTTGACATCTTTCCAACTTCGGAAATATTTCTGTTGTTATAATCACCAAGTCCGGATTCCCTGATCCTTGAATCTATAACATATGGAATTCCAATGCGTTCGCTTATTATTTCTGCAGTCTGTCTTGCCCTGAGAACAGGGCTGGAAATGATTCCGTCAAACTTGAATACTCCTATCTGGTCGGCAATAAATTTCGCCTGGTCTCTTCCCTTGAGAGTAAGTGGGAATTTCTCGGTGTCCTCAGATATGAGATTTTTTACGTTTGCTTCGCTTTCTCCATGCCTGATAAGGATAGCCAGTTTCATTACGATACCTTATCCATTCAGAGTATATTCTTTTGGTTGTTTTTGACTGTATTTTTGAATCCTTGAACTCCTCTTCCAGCTTTCGCACGCTTTCATCCCATATCCCACGAAAGGGGAATTCCCGCTCGCAAAGGTTAAAAAGTGGTTAAAGCCCATAATGTCAGCAGGACTGCAGTTAGAACCGGGAATGCCATAAGGAATCCTGTTCCCATGTAATATCTCCACGATATTGTTATACCGGTCTTTTTCTTAACGGCGTATATCCATATAAGTGTGGCAAGTGATCCTATAGTTGTGAATTTCGGCCCTATGTCGTTTGCAATCACATTGACATAAACATACTGTATCCCCAGACCAGATGACCTTATTGCCAGATTCCCAAGCATTATTGAGGGGAGATTGTTCATTACTGCGGCAAGAACTGCCATGAAATATCCAGAGAATACCAGATTCAACGGTCCTGGCATTGATGAAATGTCAAGGAGAACATCTGCCGCAATTGCTGCCAGACCCTGTTCTGCCATCCCATAGACTATTACATACATGCCTATGGAAAAAAGCACTATCTGCCATGGGGATTCCCTGAGTATCCTCCTGGTATCTATCTTTTTTCCTTTCCATGCAATGAATAAGATTAAAGCGGATCCGGGGAATGCAAATATTGCAACCGGTATTGAATATAATCCTCCTATTGAGTATATCACGGCAAGAATAACAAGAACAGGAAGGGCCATTCCGAATATCCTTCTGTCCTTTATGGTATCCTCCTGGCTGATACTTTTCACAGTGGTGAAGCTTGCAGGAAGAGATTTCCCGTATATTGCCATGAGGACGGCAAGACTTGTGAGAACTGCCACGGCATCTGGTATTATCATGATCTCAGCATATTGAAGAAAATGTATGTCAAAGAAACTGGTTGCAAGTATATTGGTGAGGTTGCTGATGACAAATGGGAGGCTTGCTGTGTCTGCAATAAACCCAACGGCCATAATATAGGGAAGGTATGACATACGTGGGATATCTGTGCTGGAAAGAACCCAGTATACTATTGGAGTGAGTACAAGAGCAGCACCATCGTTGGCAAAAAATGCAGAGACGAACGACCCGAAAAGAATAAGGAGAATGAAAAGCTTTATTGGGCTCCCGCCTGCTATCCTTTCTATCCTGGATGCCACGTAGGTGAAGAAACCTGATTCGTCAAAAACCATTGTTATGAACACGATTGCAATGAATGTCAGGGTTGGGTTCCATACGGTATACATGACTCTCACTATATCTTCAAATGAGGTCACACCAAGCATGACCGATACTGTTCCTCCGGCCAGGGCAGAATAGCCTATCCCCAAACCCCTTGGCTTGGTGAACACGAGAATAAGTGTACATGCAAAAATGGACCCGGAAATGTAAAGCAGTAGGTTCACCGATCTTTCTCCAGTTTATTTTATCCTCTTCCGGTAATATGGTGAGCATGGCAAAAATCTAACTGTTACCTCCGTTAATGCTGGACAGTCCATCCATTGGAGCGTGATTCTTTCGTCAATGCTTGAATCCGCATTACTTGACAATATTTTTTAACATGTTCCCAATGGTGCATCTGGCAGGAAACACACGATTCCTGTTGGATTGGTCAAGATGGAAACGTATTCAAACAGACTCGCTAATGAAAAAAGTCCGTATCTTCTTCAGCATGCACACAACCCTGTAAACTGGTACCCATGGGGGGACGAGGCTTTTGAGGCTGCCGCAAGGGAAAATAAGCTCATATTCCTCAGCATAGGGTATTCAACATGCCACTGGTGCCATGTTATGGAGAGGGAAAGTTTCACGGATAAGGAAGTTGCTGATGCAATGAATGAAACTTTCATTTCAATAAAGGTTGACAGAGAGGAAAGGCCAGATATCGATGACATATACATGACAGTATGCCAGATGACCCTTGGTGGAGGGGGGTGGCCTCTCAACGTAATATTGACTCCGGACAGGAGACCGGTATTTGCCCTCACATATATGCCAAAGGAAAGCAGAAGGGGTATGATGGGGATACTGGAACTGTGCAGCAACCTGAAAGAACTCTGGTCAAATGACCGTGAAGGCGTTGAGAAGAGGGCAAATGAGATCATGGTGAATCTGGAGAGAAATGCCAGAAAAACCAGGAATGGAGAGATTGGAAAGGATGTATTCCAGAATGCATTTCAGGGTTTTCTTGATTCATTTGACGATGCAAACGGTGGATTCGGTACTTCCCCCAAGTTCCCGACTCCACACAATCTTATGTATCTGACCAGATATTACAGGAGAACTGGAGAAAAGAGATCACTTGAGATGGTCACAAAGACGCTTGAGAAGATGAGAAATGGCGGTATCTTTGACCAGATCGGTTTCGGATTTCACCGCTACTCCACTGACGCTGCCTGGGTTGTACCTCATTTTGAAAAGATGATCTATGACCAGGCACTTCTTATAATGGCTTATGCTGAAGCTTTTCAGGCAACCCGCAACGATTTTTACAGAAAGGTCGCAACTGAAATTTTTGAATTTGTAAAGAGAGAACTTACAGATCCTGAAGGAGGTTTTTATTCGGCACTTGATGCAGACAGCGAGGGAATGGAGGGAAAATTCTATACCTGGACTGCGGCAGAGTTAAGATCAATCCTAGGTGAGGATGCCTACCAGATTTTCAGCGACTATTTCAATGTGATAGAGACTGGAAATTTTGTTGAGGAATCCACGGGTAGACGAACAGGTAGAAACCTTCTGACCGTCAACTACCATATGAAAGAGTTTGCCAGTGACCGAAACATTGATGAAAAAGATCTTGAGGCAATACTGGAAGACTCGAGAAAGAAACTGCTTGCCTACAGGGAAAAAAGAATAAAACCGCATCTAGATGATAAGATACTGGCTGATATGAACGGACTCATGATTGCTGCCCTGTCATATGCAGGTAGAACATTGAAGAACAGAGAGATGGTGGAAAGTGCAAAAAAATCTGCAGAGTTCATTCTTCATAACATGTTAAGCCATAACGGGACACTTTATCACAGGTACAGGGAAGGAAATGTTGCAATTGAAGGATTTCTGGATGATTATTCCTTCATGATTTACGGGTTTCTGGAACTGTATGAAAGTACCATGAATCCTGAATATGCCAGGAGGGCTCTGGAACTGCAGGATTCACTCAACAGAATGTTCACTGACAGTGAGAATGGAGGTTTCTACATGTCATCCTCGGACAGGAAGGATCTTGTCATAAGGACTAAACAGGCACATGACGGGGCAGTTCCTTCAGGGAATTCCATCGAAATGATGAATCTTGTTAAATTCTACCTTCTGAAGTCTGATCCTGAATATGAAGAGATGGCGTACAGGACAATCAACGCTTTCGGGAGGGAGATTGAAAACAGCCCAACGAACTACTCCTTCAGCCTCATGGCGGCTGACATACTCATGAACAAATCATACAGCATAGTCGTTGTTGGGGATAGGGACGATGAGAAAACAGGTAAAATGATCGATTCGGTTATGGAGAGATATCTTCCCCAGGCAGTGGTCATACTCAAGGAACCTGGAGATAAAGCTATTTCTGAAGTTTTTAAAAATGTGTCTTCAATGGACCAGGTCAATGGCGAAACCACAGCGTATATCTGCACAGAGAAAATGTGCCTTCCACCCTTTACTGATATTGTAAAGATGAACGAAGAGCTGAAAGAACGAGAAAGCGGAAAAACATGAAGCATCCACCCGGTGGCCAGAGTGTTGATGAATAATTTGGTTTACGAGGTATAAATTTCTTCATCATGTAACAGTCTTTGATGCAATCAGACCGTTTGTGGTCACATCGATGAATCTTATCTGTGATATGAATGGTTCAACACTGTGGGTGGAAGTGGTGGAATTAATGGCTATGCCAGTTGTTGCACCGAAGTAATTGTCCCCGCTTACTTTCATGGACAGATTATATCCTATGGATTTCTCACTGTTCAGATACCCGGAAAGCGTAATTGGCGGAATTATTGTATTGTTGCTCAGCGTGATCTCAATCTGCACATCGTTCAGTGAAATATTTCCACCGAACTGCTGCACGTATATGAAATAGTACGCGTCACTTGGGGCCGATGCATTCTGAACCTGTATTGAAGCAGTTGGAGTTGAAGCTCCGATCAGAGTCGTATATCCACCTACAATTGTGTAAAGGGTCGCAGCGAGCACCACTGTTATGGCCACCAGCAGTATTGTAGCAATTATGGGCGATACCGCCTTATCTTTTTCCTGAAATACTCTCTTCATAACACATCACGTTTTAACATTATTTGCGGATTAATGCATACCTTTCTTGAGTACTAAAATTTTTGTTTGCAGAATCCCCCAATATTATGATTTCCCTGAATTTCATTTTATTGGGAGATGGCGTATTACAGAGGAAAAGTTAACTTCTGTATAAAGCTATGTATGCGAAATATTCCGAACTTCGATTAATAAATGTTTTCACTGTAGTCACGTCAATTTCTTTCGCTTTCCTTTTCCCCGGGGTTTTTCATATAGATCCGGTGGGAGTTTATTATACGCAAGGATTCTCCCAGTATGAGTCCGGCTGATCCAGCTATTATGACATTCAGAGCCAACCCCACACTAACCGGAAGTTTTGGGTTGTAAAGATATATGTAAAGCTCTCCAAGGAATGAGAGTGTCCAGAGCATTGTGAATGGCAGTGAGCTCCTGTATCTCAGAACGTTATCTTTCACATAAAAACGATCCTTTTTGCCATATATTATTCCGGCAATCAGCCCCAATATTCCGAACACAATTATGATCTCTTTCTGTGTTGTAGATACCCCGAGGTATGTGTATATTGATAGAAGGACGTATAACACCGGGACAAAAAGTACCCTTACCAGAGAATATTTCCTTCCAAAGAACAGTCTGGAAAGCCTGAGAAGAAGCAGAAACACTGTTACTGTATGAGTTAGCCAAGTG
>JAMCUD010000098.1 GCA_023379355.1 Thermoplasmatota archaeon | reverse complement strand
TGATACAGATGAATATTTTTAATGCAGATCGGTATGCAGAAACTGAAGTGTGTAAACTATTAATGGTAGAATTCGGTATGAGGCGTTTATGATGGAAGATCAGAATATTTCTAATTTGAAGGAAATTGCAAGGGTAATCAGGAGACATATTATTGAGATGGTATACGAGGCAAAAAGCGGTCATCCGGGTGGTTCACTGAGTATAACTGATATACTCACCGTCCTCTATTTCAGGGAGATGAACATTGATCCACTTGATCCAAATGACCCTGACAGGGACAGGCTCATAATGAGCAAGGGCCATGCATCACCAGGGTTATATGCGACACTGGCAGTGAAGGGGTTTTTCCCGGAAGATCTTCTCAAAGGGTTCAGGAAAATAAGCTCAAAGCTGGAAGGACACGTCCACAGGGGAATTCCTGGCGTTGAGGCTTCAACTGGGTCTCTTGGCCAGGGCCTTGGCATAGGTGTTGGAATGTGTCTTGCCGGAAAACTGGATAACAGAGACTACAAGGTCTTTGTCATACTTGGTGATGGGGAGATAGAGGAGGGAAACATATGGGAATCTCTCATGGCTGCAAACAAATATCGCCTATCAAACCTGATCGCCATTCTTGACAGGAATGAAATCCAGCTTGACGGGTTTACAAAGGACGTTATGCCAATGCCAAATCTCCCCGAAAGATTCAAGAGCTTTGGATGGAATGTCATGGAGATTGACGGGCATAATTACGAAGAGATCATCGGGGCAATTGAAGCGGCGAAGGATCAAAGATCAGGTCCCACAATCATTATTGCCAATACGGTTAAGGGGAAAGGCGTAAGTTACATGGAGAACAACCCAAAATACCATGGAGCTCCACCTGCCTCACAGGAAGAATATGAAAAAGCAATTGCTGAACTGACAGGTGATGCACAGTGACTAAAACTGAAAGCCTGAGGGATACATACGGGGAGAAGCTAAGGGAGATAGGAAGAAGGAACAGTGATCTGGTAGTCCTGGATGCTGATCTCTCATCATCCACAAAAACAGCCACATTCGGCAGGGAATTTCCTGACAGATTCTTCAACATGGGCATATCAGAACAGTCCATGATTACTGCCGCAGCTGGACTTGCACTGAGCGGGAAAAAGGTGTTTGCCTCCACTTTTGCGGTTTTTCTTACAAGAACATATGAACAGCTGAGGCAATCGGTGTGCTATAACAACCTGGATGTTAAACTGGTGGTTACTCATGCAGGGTTAACCGTGGGAGAAGACGGAGCCACACACCAGATAGTTGAGGATGTTGGAATAATGTCCGGACTTCCCAATATGAAAGTTATTGTTCCGGTTGATTCCATAGAAACTGCGTCAGTCATCGATTTTCTTGTGGAGAAAACCAGGACTCCATATTACGTGAGATTGACAAGGGAAAAATTTCCTGTGCTTAATCAGCCTGATTATGTTTACAAACCGGGGAAAGGAGTAACTTTCAAAGATGGATCAGATATAACGTTATTTGGAATGGGTTCAATGGTATCCTATGCCCTGGACGCTGCCAGGGAGTTGAAGAACAGGGGAATTGACGCAAGGGTTGTTAACATGTCATCCATAAAACCTATTGACCGTTACGAAATTGTGAAAGCAGCCCGGGAAACCGGGAGGATTGTCACAGTGGAGGAGCACTCCATATTCAATGGACTTGGCAGCAGGGTGGCCGAGGTAACATCCGAAGAATATCCAGTGCCGGTCTTCAGAGTCGGTATGCAGGACACATTCGGAAAATCAGGTAAATCATGGGACCTATTCGATTACTTTCATATTGGTGTAAACGATATTGTAAGGATATCTGAACAGTGTTTCAGGGAGGAAAAAAGATATGAAAATATTTCTTGATACAGCAAATGTAGATGAGATAAAACAGGGAGTGGATCTCGGACTGGTTGATGGCGTTACCACCAATCCGTCTCTGGCACAGAAGGAGGCTGCAAAGGGGAAGAGTTTTGCAGACGTTGTGAAGGAGATACTGAAAATAACCCCGGGACCTGTAAGCATTGAGGTCGTGGCCACAGATTACGAGAACATGATGAAACAGGGACTGAAGATATCTTCCCTTGGGGCCAATGCCGTGGTAAAGATACCCATGACACTGGATGGCCTTAAGGCCATAAAAAGCCTCAAAGAGAAGAGGATTGCAGTGAACTGTACACTCATTTTCAATCCCATACAGGCCCTACTTGCGGCGAAGAGCGGAGCGGAGTATGTATCCCCATTTGTGGGAAGGCTTGATGACATAGGCGAGGATGGAATGGCCATTATAGATCAGATCAAGACCATATTCGTGAACTATGGGTTGAACACAAAGATACTTGTGGCTTCAATAAGAAACCCGGTTCATGTACTGAGATCAGCCATAATAGGCGCCGATGTTGTAACACTTCCATTCAGTGTATTGAAACAGCTTCCATCGCATCCAAAGACAGATGAAGGGCTTGCAAAGTTTCTGGATGACTGGAAAAAGGTATCTCCAGGCGGCGAATTCCCACTTTAACTCCTCTTATTTTTTGGCTTCAACCTTATAATATTTCGATCAAATTTTTTGTAAATATGGATAAACTGGTTATTATTGAGAAAATCAGTAAACTCTTGTGGTTTCAAGATTTTTCAGTGCAACGGAATCTATACCGAATTTCGACCGGATGAGTCTGGCGAATTCAACAGTCTTGTCCCCGTCTCCATGGTTTACAAGTATTCTCTGTGGCCTCGGCTGCATTCCTGCTATATATGCAAGAAGCTGTTTCTTGTCGGAGTGCCCGGAAAAACCCTCGGCAATTTCAACATTGATCTTTACCTCGTATTTTCTTGCCTGGCCGTTATCACTCAGTGTTATTTCACTGGCCCCTCTCTGTATTCTCCGTCCCATGGTTCCGTCAGCCTGGTACCCAACAAAAACAAGGGAATGTTTGGGGTTGTCAACCCAAGCCTTGAAATATTCCATAACAGGTCCTCCATTCATCATTCCGGAGGTCGCCAGAATAACGTTGCTCTCCGTGGTATCGCATAAATCGGTCCTCTGGTCCCTGGATTCAACCTTTTTGAAAATAGGGCTGAGGAATGGATTCTCCCGCTTTACCATTATGCTCTCCCTGAGGTTCCTGTTGAGGTATTCGGGATAGGCTGCATGTATGGCAGTTGCCTCCATGATCATACCGTCGAGGTAAACATTGGTCTCCTTGATCTTGCCCGTCCTAACAGCCTCTTCGAGAACAAGCATGACCTCCTGACTCCTTCCAACAGCAAATACCGGGATAAGCACCGAACCACCCCGTTCATATGTCCTATTTATTATGTCCACAAGTGTGTTTGATGCCTCGCCTCTTGAATAGAAGTAATCATCTCTTCCTGCATATGTGCTTTCTGTCATAAGAGTTTCCACCCTTGGAAATTTATTGTTGGCAGAGTTGAAAAGCCATGTTTTCTCATATTTGTAATCACCGGAAAGCACTATGTTGTAAAGACCCTCTCCAATGTGAAGATGTGCAGATGCAGACCCAAGTATATGTCCTGCATTGTAGAATGTGAGCCTTATATCCCGGGTAATGTCGGTTGTTTCGTTATATCTCAGTGTTATGGTGTGTTTAAGTTCATCCCTTACGTGCTTTGATTCATATGGTCCCTTATGGCTCTCGGAATGGGCCACCTTGATGTAGTCATTCTGAAGGAGGGCTATCATATCTCTCGTGGGTGGGGTCATATAGACTGGGCCTTCATATCCATATTTGAAGAGGATTGGAAGAAGGCCAGAATGGTCAAGATGGGCATGGGTCAGGACAACAGCATCTATGGCACTGAAAGGTTGTACTTCAGGGAGATAGAGGTAGGGTGCACTTGCCCATGGCTGATCCTCGATTTCAGCGGTATTCAGCATTCCACAGTCTACAAGAACTCTTGAATTGTTGGTTGAAATAAGTGTGGCACTTCTTCCAACTTCCCTGTGGCCCCCAAGTGCTGTGATTCTAATCCAAGTCTCACCGGGCATGGGTGGTATGTTGAGTTTTTCCCCAAGGGAGTGGAGAAATTTCTTTCTCTCCTGCTTTGTTTCAAGGAGGAATTCCCTCATCTCTTTCACGTATCTTGAGTGCATGGGTGGTGATCTGACAACTCTGGGAGACCATTTTGTGCGGTTCTTTATCTCATTGATTACGGATGAATTGTGATTTGCAAAGGCTGTCGGTTCATCAGCTTCAATGACCACTTCTCCCGTGTCTGATTCAAAATATATATCTTTCAGACCCGCGTCTGCAGGCACGACCTTTTCAATTTCACTTCTGGCCTCCTCCTCAGGAAGCATTATGGAGGTGTCCGGTCGTATTGCAACTCTTCTCCTCATCTCCTGTGCAATCTGTCTTGCAAGATCATCCCTGTTTGCAAAGAGCTCAAGATTCTTTGTATAGACAACTATGGTTGAACCCTCATAGTCCACTTCCGTTATCTCGTTATCCGGATATAACCGATCAAATATGGCACGTGCTTCCGATAAATAGTCCTTAAAAGACATAGCTGAATCCTCTGTTAAAATTGTTCTGAATTGTGAAAATTTAAATTTTTATAAATGATTAAATCTGAAGCTTGAGCTTCTTTATGCGGTCCATTACTTCTTCTGTGGGAACCTGCTTGTAACCTTTCTTCATATCTATGACCGCCACATCGATCATTCCGCCTGAAGCAGAATCTCTCTGTTTGGCTGCAGATATTGCCTTTATGACAAGATCAACGCCATCATCCACTTTCATATCTTTGGTATACTGGGTCTCCAGTACACCGTAGACAAAAGGTGATCCGGATCCTGTGCTTGCGAATATATCCTCAACGGATCCTCCAGCAGCGTCAACTGAATATATGTGAGGAGCTGTGTCACAACCACCAACAAGCAGTTGCACCATGTAGGGGTAATATTTAGACTGGTTCAGTATGTTTGAAAGTAGTGTTGAAGCGGCTTCAAGGGGCATGTTAACCTTCCTCTGGAGCCTATAAAGCTGGAGCTCTGCAGACATATACCTGACAAGTACCTGAGCATCTCCAACAAGACCGGCAATTGTCATTGCCGCATGGGTATCTATCTGGTGAAGTTTCTTTCCGTCCTTATGCATGATGAAGTGGTCCATTGTGACTCTTCTTTCAGTTGCCATTATGACGGCGTCCTTGACTATAATTCCAACGGTTGTTGTTCCTGTTTGTAATACCTGATTCTGATTCATATATTCACTCTCTTGAAAATTACAGGTCTGCATTGATAAATTGTATTAAAGGCTTTCCCACATTGGTGATTTTGAGTCATAATCCTGGAGAAACTGTGTGAATGGTCACCACCATCCACAATAATGGGTATGTGGTAATGAGGACATCAAGGCGCTGGAATGGCATAAGTTCGGGTGGAATCTGAAAACTTTACGAATCCCCATCATAAATGAGAACATTTTCCTGGCAATGTCAGGTCCATTATCCATATCATTTCATGAAAGCCCGTTATCCCGGAGATCAAACTCCATGACTGTGGTTTCCATGAACTTCCCTTATTTTCCTGGACGCATGCATTCAGACTCCTGTTCGTTGACCTTTTTCTTAAGATGAATAACTATATATCCAGAACGAATACTCGATCATGGTTTTGTATGCTAAGGATATAATGAAAGAATACACAAACATGATCAGTGAAGAAACTACTGCCCTTGAAGCTTCAAAAATCATGAGTAATGACCACGTTGGTTTTGTTGTGGTCAAGGATAAAGAAGGAAAGCCACATGGAATGGTAACCGAATGGGATTACGTGAACAAGGTAGTTTCAAAGGGAATTGATCCTTCAAAAGTAACCATGGGTGAACTGATGGCCTCACCCATTATATCAGTGGATCCAAAGACCCCAACAGACAAGATAACAGTTATGATGAGTAAAAACGGGATAAGAAGGATTCCCGTAATAGAGAATGGGAAGCTGATCGGGGTTATAACTTCAAGGGATATAATCAGGATTTTCAAGGACTACATGGATAACCTATCTGATGTTATAGCAAGATTCGGCACCTTCTGATCAAGATTCCAGAAATATGTGCCTGAATATGTGCAGAAGATCCTCAGTGTCCCCCTTGCAGTACTGTAGAAACTTCTCCGTCTTGTTTTTCCAAAGGAATTCTATGGCTTCCCCAACATTTTTCCCCTCTATCTGAACAAGTTCCTTTTTCCTGTTCAGTGGAAGCAGGGAATACTCATCTCTCAGCACAACCTCCCCAAGTTTGCGTATTCTGTATTCTCCATTTTTTCTCCAAAGGTCCTTAGCTATAACAAACATCATGTCTACAAGCACAGTTGATCCAAAATAATTCCCGATATTCCATGGCCGTTCAGTAAAATTCAGTTTGCGAAGTTTCATCTGGATGAGGGGTATGTCATAGGATATGTGATTGTAACCCATTATGCAGACAGGATTTATCTTTTTTAGATATCCGTCAAGGGAGGCGATTATCCTCCTTTCTTCGGATTGAGTTTCAGCAACTGCCATGAATATTTTGGTCTCGGGGTTCATGTAATTATTGCTAACGGTAATTGCAATAAGTGGTTCGCCCGTTAGAAAGCGATCCTTTCCTCTCACAAGCGTTTCAATATCCAGGGATACAAATCTGGAAGGGTCCGATTCTTTCACAAGCTGCCCGACTGATGAGAAATACTGATCTGACGGTATCATGCTTCACAGGAGACAAAAATACAGATAAACCTTGATGATATAAGGGACAGAATCAGATGAAATACGCAATGCGGGAATACATAGGAAAGAATGTAAACATTTCAAAACTGGCTGAAGCAATAGAGGATTTTTTCAGAGAGGAAAATTTCAAGACCCAGATCATCCACCTGCCAAAAGGTGCATTCATACAGGCAAGGAAGGGTGGGATTTTCAGGTCCATACTGGCCAGGGATGGTGCTTTCACAATAACGGTGGAGGGGACTCCCCTTTCATTCAAGGTAAGGATGGGCGTTTCAAAATGGAACGATTCTCCAGATGAGTCTTCTGTTGAACCCATATTTTCCAAGCCAATGCTTGCATATGAAGATATACCTGAGTCCCTTTGGAGTTATGAGATTGAACATCATCTCTGGCATTATGTGGAAACACAGGTTGAACTTGGAATACAGTGAAGTCTACCATTTTTCTCCAGTTATTCTCTCATACATCTTAATGTAGAGTTCAGAGGTCTGTTTGATAAGTTCCGGCGGGAGCGGTGGTATATCAGGTTCAGGGAGATTTTTCTCTCTTGCCTCGTAAAGTTTATCATGGTATCCTATTGATCTGTAATACTGCCTGACGGATTCCTTGCTGAGATCTTTTATTATGCCATTGTCATAATCTGACTTTTCCCAGAATCTGTCCTCATCAAGAGTCCCGAATGTGTCAACAAGTACTGGATCACGGCCTGCATCAAATGCAAGCTCCTTCTTTCCGTCAACATGAATGAGGCCGTTCTTCAGAACGTGCCTGTTTATTCTTCTGTCGACCTTAAAAAGCGTCTCCCTTATGTTGATCAGTTCCATTCTCGTCATTCCCCCTATTTCAATGCATTCTCCGGTTGTCAGAGGTCTATCGAATTTCTCAAATTTTGTAGTGACTTCAAAGTATGGATCATCAAGTTCGTCCCCGTATTTCGGCATGCTGTTAAGTCCAAGATCCTCCGGCTTGATCTTCCCGGATTTGAGTCTATCAAAAAGAGTGCCAGCCACGTAATACCTCGTTATGAACTCCAGTGGAATCAGGTATTCTATCTCATCTGGATTCCCCTTCCCTTCAGGTATAAAGAATTTCGTGACCCTCATCTGGTTTTTAGCCGGCATCTCTATGAAATCAGTCTCAACGTGAGCAGATTCCTTGATGTAACGGAACCAGAATGCAGATGTCCGGCACAGTGATTCCCCTTTCCCCGGAATCAGGCTTGGTATTATCTTATCAAACACAGAGATCTTGTCTGTAAACTTGAACAACAGGGTCTCTCCTTCATCATAAACTTCCTTGACTTTTCCAATCCTTACCGGTTCCATGTCCCTTTATCTCTTTGATCAATTATTATCTTTCCCTCAATAATTTGTGGAAATTTTTCCACCATGTTAAAAGGAAAGTTGAATAGGGTTTCTTAAATTGCCTCTGGATTAATCACGAAGCCGGAACAGATAAAATTACTGTCAAAATTGAGAAAAGATACAGCATTCAGGGAAGAGGTCAATTCAAGAATAGACAAAATTATGGATCTTATAAGAAGCGGCCACAGCACAGGGGCTATAATGGAACAGTCAGGATCTTCCAAATCAGCTTCCGCCCTGTACCTGGAAATAGCCAGGGCAAGGATAAACATAGAGAAGAAGTTCAGGAACTGGAACCGCCTCTGGATGGATCTCTATTCCTCAAGTTTTTCCACACCGGAAATTGTGGGGGACTACCGTGCAGGCAGAATAAGACAGAAAAATATTCTGGATTTGGGGGCAGGTTCCGGAATGCAGGCAATAAGTTTCTCAAAATTTGCTGAAAGAGTCACAGGAGTTGAAATAAACAGGGAAAGGTACGAAATGTCAATAATGAACAGCGAGGTCTCCAGGGCGAATAACATAAAGTTCCTGTGGGGAGACTATTCAGGTTTCATAAACAATATTCATGTGGACGGTGGTACTGCGGTTTTTTCAGATCCTTTGAGAATCAGGCCAGGTCCAGATGGAAAAAGAAACCTGATTCCACCTCCGGAAATAATTTACGGGGCCCTGAAAAATAAAACTGAAAATTTCATATTCGATCTACCTCCACTTATGAAACAGGATCAGATCACCATAGTGGGAGAAAAGGAATATATATCTGTGGATGGCAAACTTCAGAGGCTCACCCTCTACACTGGAGAGAATGCCGAAAGTGAAACATCTGCCGTTATGTTGCCCCAGGGAAGGAGATTCACGGGCAGACCGGGAAATACGGATTTCATTAATGCTGAAAATATTGGGAAATTTATCTATCTGCCGGATGTTTCTCTCATATATTCAGGTCTTCTCAGCAGTTCGGTTCCCGGAGATCTCAGGATCAAAGGGAGGGACAGCAGAAGAATACTTCTAACTGGCGATGAAGAATACGGTCAGGATTTCCCCGGAGAAACTTATGCCGTTCTCTGCAGGAGTGGTTTCTCTGACCTAGAGAAGGATCTGAAAAAGTGCGGGGGAAGGCGCGTATTTTTCAGGTTTGAGATAGAGACCGATTCCTATTATGAACTGAAAAACAGCATAGAAAGAAATCTTCATGGAGAGAGGGATGTCTATGTTTTCAGAGACCAAAGCGGCCTGATTCTGGCTGAAAAGATTTCTTATGGTGTGAATTCCAATCAAAAATCCTCATCATTGTAAAAATATATTATTTTCTTTGATATCTCCTTTTATACGTGATTAAATTTTAAGGGAGAAAAAGATGATAAAACTTTACTCAAAGGCCAAGCTTCCAACTCTGGCGGGTGACTTTGAAATATACACTTTCACAAACGACGAAAATGAAGATCATGCAGTCCTTGTGAGGGGAGACATTGATGGGAGACAAGACATCCCGGTCAGAATACACTCAGAGTGCCTTACAGGCGATGTTTTCGGTTCAAAAAGATGTGACTGCAGGGATCAGCTTCTGCGATCTCTGGTGTATCTTGGAAAAGAGGAATACGGGATGCTCATTTATCTCAGGCAGGAAGGGAGAGGTATAGGGCTTCTGGATAAGATCAAGGCGTACAGCCTCCAGGAGCAGGGTTATGACACTGTAGAGGCAAATCTCATGCTGGGACTTCCGGCGGATAAAAGGGATTATACTTTTGCAGTTGATGTTCTGAAATATTTCCATATAACTTCAATTAAACTGATGACAAACAATCCGTCGAAAATCGATTTCCTGGAGGAAAATGGAATCAAGATAAGTGAACGCATTCCAGTAAAGAGCGAACCTACACCCTATGATGAATTCTATCTTGACACAAAAAGGGTGAGAATGGGACACCAGATCTGATCACTTCACACAGCAACCTGATTTATCCAAAACTTAATACCATTAATTTAATCAGTTGTTCATGTCTAAAGTAAAAGCCATAACCACAGATGCACCAACCGGAGGTGCAGTCTTTGGAGATTTTGAATTACCGGATCCTGAACATTACTCAGCTAAATTGAAAACCATTTACAATGGAATATGCGGAACCGACAGGGGTATGGTGGCGGGGGCCCTTCCTTTTGCGTACAACCCGGACGGTTACAAGAGGCTGGTACTTGGGCATGAGGCTCTTGCCCAGGTTGTGGAGATAGAAAAAAATGATTTTGGGATCAAATCAGGCGATTATGTTGTGCCCATAGTGAGGAGGCCTGGAAAATGTGTTAATTGCAGGATTGGCAGGATGGATAACTGCACGGATGGAGATAAGCATGAAGCAGGTATAACTGGAATGCATGGCTTCATGAGGGAGTATTTTTATGATACGCCGGAAAATCTTGTTAAGGTCCAGGATAACAGCATCCTTGACGTGGCAGTGCTGGCGGAGCCCCTGAAGAATGTAGAGAAGGCTTTCGAAGTTTTCAACAAGATTTCAGAGAGAAGCATTTTCCTCAATGACTACGGTACTTATGAAGACAAAAAAGCCCTGATTATTGGCACTGGGAGCGAAGCATTCCTGTATTCCTTCTTCGCCAGGGATTACGGTTTTGATACAATACTCACAAACCGTCACTCCATACCGGACATGAAAAAGGTGATGGTGGAGAAGAGCGGCGTTGAATTTTATGATTACACCAAGGACATGGACAGGATACTGGAAGGGGGAATAGATCTTCTCATTGACACCAGCGGACATCCCGGTACTATTTTCCAGTTTGTCCGGAAACTGAACCACAACGGCATAACCATACTATTCGGAACAAACGGGAAGGCTCCGGCAACAGAAGTGGACGGATCAGACATTGACTACATCATTGAAAACAACATAACTCTCATGGGGTCGGTTGACGGGGCAAGGGAGCATTACTTCAGGGCTCTGGAACATCTCAGGAACTGGAGGCATAACTACGGTGACATTATGAAAGATCTGATTACAAAAAAGATCAATCCCTCGGATGTTGATATTTTCACCAATAAACCCGGTGATGAGATCAAGACTGTTATAGACTGGTCCAGGGCGTAAAAGCATGACCAGGATAATCACAGTGGATGAGTCCGTAAACCGTATAAGGCGGGAACTTACCGAAGTATTTTCAAGGTTCCTGACTGAAAAGGGGAGGATGCCTTCTCTGGTATCCCTGATCATAGGAGATTCCAGGGAGGCAAAGGTATATGCACAGGCAAAGGTCAGATCAGGAAGGAGAATTGGTGTGGATGTTTCCATAAGGAACATGGACCCATCTGCAGGACAGGAGAAGATAGAGGAGGAGATAAGAAAGTTATCATCCAATCCACAGGTCCACGGGATAATACTGGAAAATCCAGTGCCTGCCGGACTGAATTACATATCTCTCCTTTCATGTATATCTCCACTGAAAGATGTGGACTGCATGACGCCCTACAACCAGGGTCTGATAACCATGAAATCGCCAGTGGTGCTTCCAGCAACAGCTGATGCTGTGAACCAGATATTGCTGGAGAATTTCCCTGAGATCAAAGATGTGGTCATAATAAACAGATCGGTAGTGGTGGGAAAACCTCTGGCAATGATGCTGATCAACAGGGATTGCACTGTCACAGTGTGCCACAGTAAAACAGTAAACCTCAGGGAAAAAACAAAAGGTGCTGGTGCTGTGGTTGTGGCCGTGGGACATGAAAATTTTCTTGGTGCTGATTATTTGACCCAGGAATCTGTGGTTATTGATGTGGGTATAAACAGTACTGAAAACGGAGTAAGGGGGGATGCAGACTTTACTTCCCTGAATGGTTTTGTGAAGGCCATCACCCCGGTTCCGGGAGGAGTTGGGAAACTCACATCAGTGAAGATTTTCCAGAACCTTGAACGTCTCATGGGACTGGGAAAATGAAAAATCAGGTAAGTGCGAAAAATTCGCTTATGCAGAGTTTTCCTGAGGAATATTTATTTAATTTTTTAATATAGTGTATGGTGTGTATTCTATGGATTTTTCAACTGAACTTGAAAAAATAGGTCATTTCATTAAAGAAAAACTTGCTGGAAAAGACGCTGTGGTCGGGATCAGCGGAGGTGTTGACAGTGCACTTGTCCTTTCCATTCTGGCCAGGGCGCTTCCAAAGGAAAAGATACACGCCTTCTTTCTTCCAGACAGCAACACACCCAAGACAGATTGGGATGATATCGGTAAAATCTCAGATTCCCTGGGAATTGAGATTAAGACAATCAATATAAATCCGGTGACAGAATCCTTCAGATCCATCCTGTCCATAGAAGACAGATCTGCAATGGGTAATGTAAAGTCAAGATCAAGAATGATTATTCTCTACTATTTTGCAAACATACAGAATGGAATGGTCATAGGGACAACGAACAGAACCGAATATCTCATCGGTTATTACACAAAGTTCGGTGACGGTGCATGCGACATTGAGCCAATAATGCACCTTTACAAGCATGATGTCTGGGACTTTGCAGCTTTCATGAAGCTACCTGAGACAATCATCAAGAAAAAGCCATCAGCAGGTTTGTGGGAAGGCCAGACAGATGAGGATGAGATCGGAATGACATATTCAGATCTTGACAAGGTTCTGGAGGACGTTTTCGATCTGCAGTTAAGATCACTCACCAGCAAGCACAAAATGGTTGAGGAACTGCACCAGAAATCAGAACACAAGAGAAAGCTACCGGAGTTCATAAAAGAAGGAGAAAATCAGGACAGATGATCACATCATTCGCTGCAGAGTATTATGAAATAAGCTTCGTTCTGATACTTGCAGCATTTGCCATCCCCATATCCAGAAAGATCGCCATAGCAGACATTCCAATTCTCATAGTGCTTGGAATACTCTTCGGCCCCGTACTGGGAATAATAAACCACACTTTTGCCATAAACTTCCTTACCAATTTCGGCTATGTCGGTGTTGGTCTGCTT
The DNA here is from genome assembly GCA_023379355.1 of Thermoplasmatota archaeon. Next base: position 2,337 of record JAMCUD010000098.1, on the reverse strand, counting down.
GGCATAATGATAATTCTATACTATGAAAGCCACCACATGGACCTGAAGGTTATACGGAGGCACTTCTGGAGAATCCTATCACTTGATACAATAGGCATTCTTGTTACTGCTGTTCTAGCCGGTGTCATATTTTCGGCACTTACTGGTGCTCCATTCACCATCGGCTTCCTCTTTGGTGCAATAATATCCCCCACTGATCCTGTAACGCTTATACCTCTGTTCAGGAGAATCCGCATTAAGGATGATATCTCGGGAACACTTATTGGTGAAAGCCTGTTCAATGACCCCCTCGGTATTATTCTTGTGACAGTTGCAATAGTTGTAATCGATCCAACGGCAAATTATGTGATCCTGTTCACCTCCATATCGTCCCATATCGGCATCTACGCCGGTACCATTGTCTACTTCCTTGCCCAGATAATAATACCCTCAGTTATTGGAATCGTCATAGGATTTTCAATGATCTTCCTGAACAGGTTCCTGAACTTTGAAAACCTGCTTGTTGCACTGCTTCTTGGTGTTGTCATACTTGAATTCACAATACTGGAGGCTGCCGGTTTTACCCCTTTTCCGGCAATAATCGCAACAGGAGCCATTGTGGGAAATTTTTCAGACAAGAGCATTTTCTGGAACAGGGAGCAGAATTTTCAGGAAAATCTCTCATTCCTTTCACAGGCCATCATATTCCTTCTACTGGGAAGCATTCTCACAGCTTTCCAGATCACAAATTACATAGTTCTGGGCATATTACTTACGGTTTTTATGATACTCCTTGTAAGGCCTGCAGCTGTATTCCTCTCTCTCATGGCAGTAAGGAGGAAGGGATCTGCACTGAAGACATCCAACAGGTTGAGGACATTCTTCTCCCTGGTTGGTCCCCGTGGTGTGGTGTCGGTAGTCATGTCAACTGTTCCCTACACTGTGGGGCTTGCGGATAATGTCCCGGTACTCATAACATACGGGCCTCTAATAAGCGTCATGGTGTCATTTGTTGTGCTGTTTTCAATCATTCTCCAGACAATATATGTGCCATTCCTTGCAAAATATTTATCATCTGACTGGATAGATAGCATGTGAGAAGAAATTCCTGAAAATTTCAGTGATCTATACCAAGATCCTGAAGAACACTTTCCCGCGCCTTGTAAAACCTCCTGATGATCCTGGTCATTTCCCTGAAATCGTAGGTATGTTTCTCCTGAAGTTTTGAGAGTATCTTCTCCCGTAGAAGGAGCTCCTGTTCCATTTGAGCCTCCGTCTTTCCCTCCCTTTCCCCAATTCTTTTGAGTACATAGCTGAATCCCGATGTGTCATAGCCATTCCCATTGAATGAAAAGACTTCATTCATGATCAGGTCATCTGTGAGGGGGTCGATCTCCTTTATCTCACTTATGCTTTTCACTCTCCTCTCTGTTCCGGATTCTCCCTGAAATGCTTCCAGAAGTACAATTGCATCTATTGAAACTATGAGATTTCTTGGGATTTTGATGGGTTTCGCCTCAAGGCGGTGAACGAATGTGTTAACATCATCGGCATGGAATGTGGTATACCCATACCTGCCTACAGACATTGCCTGAAACACCGTAAAAGCCTCCCTGCCTCTCACTTCACCCAGTATGATATAGTTCGGTCTGTGCCTTAAGGAAATGGTTAGGAGATCGAACATATCTATCTCACCTTCCACCTTTCCGTCTGGTCCGGGAATTCCGTATCCCGGTCTGGTGACAGTTGATACCCAGTTTTCATGGAAAAGGTTCAGCTCTTTTGTGTCTTCGATGGTGATGATCTTCTTTTCCGGTGGGATAAAAAGGAGAATTGAATTCAGGAATGTTGTCTTTCCTGATGCAGTTCCACCAACAATAACAATATTTGAACCGTATTCTGAAAGAATCCAGAGATAGGCGAAAATTCTGGGAGAAGTTGATCCTATGGATATGAGATCAATGGGGCTGAAGGGAACAGACCTGAATTTTCTAATTGTGAAGCTTGAACCGTTGGTGGTAACCTCACGCCCCAGGGATGCCTGGAGCCTAGAACCGTCCGGAAGGTTTGCATCTATGACTGGGGTGGACAGAGAGAGATTTTTTCCAGACTTCTGGCTGATCATCTTCACAAACCTTGACAGTTCAGTTTCAGTTTCAAACATTACGTCCGTGGGAATGTATCCGTATTTTCTGTGATATATGTAAATACTGAGCCCCGACCTGTCGCAGGATATATCCTCAATATCTCCGTCTCTGAGAAGAGATTCAATACGATCCAGGCCGAAGATATCTCTGCTGAAATAGTATGCAATGTATTTTTTCTGTTCAATGTCCAGATTCAGCTTCATGATCCGGT
>JAMCUD010000097.1 GCA_023379355.1 Thermoplasmatota archaeon | reverse complement strand
CCTTGCCGCTCATAACCATAATGGTGTGCTTGACCCCTTTGTACTTGGTTGATTTGGGAGGCGGCCCTATAATTGGCTGAGGCGGCGGTTTGTTCATTTTTATTGTTCCGGTAGGCATGCCAGTGAATGACGGCAATGTATTTTATGTTCACCGATTGGCCGGCTGCGACAATTCTTTAAGTCAGGTTTACCTATTCTCGCTGGGATGTACAGCGAGGACTGCGTTTTCTGTCGTGAGATCGTCAGGAAAAAGAAAGCAGCCATCATCTATGAAAATGATTCCGTGATGGCTTTCATGGACATAGCCCCTGTAGAACCGGGGCATGTTCTTGTGATTCCGAGGGATCATTATGAGAATATACTTGACATAAGTGAGGATGTTTTCCTTGAAGTTCACCGTGCCACCAAGGTAATATCGCCTGCTGTTGTCAGGGCCGTGGGCGCCGATGCAATCAACATAGGCCAGAACAATGGATCCTGCGCTAACCAGAGAGTCTTTCATTACCATGTGCATATAATTCCCCGATTCTGCAGCAGAGAGCTGAAATGGGGGCGAAAGATTGCCCCCGAAAGTGAACTTCAGAAGATTGCTTCCAGGATAAGGGATGAAATACTTGATCCCAACGGAAAAATTCCGGAACTGAGATAATGTATAATATCTTCATCCTCTTACCAATAATAAAGGATCACAGGGATACACATGAAAAGCATTGAAGAGCTTTACAAGCGAGCCCTTGAATTGAAGAACAAGGGCATGTCGGATAAGGAGATATCAACTGAACTTCACCTATCGGTTGGCACTGTTACTTGGTTGCTGAGCAAGGAGTTCTTCAAGGAATCAAAAATCCAGGATGTCAGGATAGGGTGGCGCTCCATAGGCGTCACCGGAGAGCGGATCAATGCCATTGCAAGCATAATTGCAGATATCATTGAGGAGGAGTCCTCCAAGGGAAATTACGAGGTTGATGCCATACTTGGCATCACGATCAATGGAATTCCCCTTGCTACCATGGTTTCATACATTCTTGGCAGGGAACTCATTGTCTACAGGCCGCATCCAAACAGGAAGGAGGGCTTCTTCAGCAGCAATTATGCCTCAGTGAAGGATAAAAAAGTCGTCATTATTGATGACGTTGTCAGTACGGGGGAGACGCTGAAAAGGGCAATAATGGACACGAAAAACGAGGGTGGAACCCCTGTCCTGGCAGTAGTTCTGGCGTCAAAGCTCAACGGGGACGAAATAGCCGATGTTAGGGTAAGATCCATCCTGAGAACAAGTCTAGTGGGCGGAACGTAGGTTCTTATGCATTGGGCTGACGCTTTCGTTCAGGACCTGTCTGGTCCTCAGACAGTTTCCACCGGTATTTCACCCTCCGGCCCCATCCATGTTGGTAATATGAGAGAAATACTTACCGGCCACTTTATATTCAGGGCCGCCGTAGACAGGGGTCTCTCAGCGCGTTTTATCTACCTTTGCGATGACATGGATCCTCTCAGGAAGGTGTATCCTTTTCTTGATGCGAAATATTCAAAATATGTTGGATGGCCCCTCTGCAGAATACCCGCCCCTGATGGAGAGGGCACATATTCCGAATATTTCCTCAGACCATTCATTGAAACCCTTGAAGTGCTGAATGTTCGGGTAGAGGTGATACGGACATCACACCTGTACAGGGATGGAAAGTTTGAGGAAGTCATAGACAGGGTAATGAAAAGTGAACAGAGAATAGGCGAGTTGCTGGAGAGCATTTCCGGAAGGGACATAGAGGAGAACTGGTCACCATACAACCCATTATGTGAAAAATGCGGCAGGATCAATAGTACCTCAGTCACATCCTACTCCAGGCCCTATATATATTACACCTGCAAATGCGGGCACAGCGGAAAGACGGACATAAGGACAGACAACGGAAAACTTCCATGGAGAATTGAGTGGCCTGCCAAGTGGAAAATACTCAATGTCACAATTGAACCCTTTGGAAAGGATCATGGTGCGCCTGGCGGTTCGTACGACACCGGAAAGGCCATTGCGGAGGAAATATTCGGCATTCATGCTCCGAAACCTCTCATCTATGAGAGAATACTGCTCAAGGGAAAGGGGGCAATGCACTCTTCCACGGGTATCGCAATAGCAGCATCCGACATGATCAGGTTTGCTCCGCCCGAAATATTGAGATTTCTTATCGCAAGATCGAATCCGGGAAGGCACATTGATTTCGATCCCGGTGAGGGGCTAATAAATCTCATAGACGAATATGAGAGATACAGGGACATTTACTTTGGCATAGAGGCCTCGGATGACCAGGAAGCAAGGAGAATTTATGAGCTCTCGAGAATTCGGGACGAGAAGCCGGAGGATGTTGTTAGGTTCAGGCATCTCATCACACTGGTACAGATATACAAAGACGAGACGCAGCTCTTTGCAGCACTCAAGCGCGGCGGATATTCTGCCAATCAGATAACCCCAGAACTTAGAAATGAGATCGATCTTGTGAGGGCATGGGTAAGCAAATATGCACCTGAGCAGATGAAATTCTCCATACTTCCTTCGGGAACCAGGGTTGAACTGACTTCACAGGAAAGGGAACTTGTAAAGGCATTTATTGGCACTATTCCACAGATTGAATGGAATGCTGAGACCATTCACAACACCATTCATGATCTCGTAAGACGAAGTGGAATTGATCCCAAGAGTGGCTTCGGTGCTTTTTACAGAATCCTTACCGGCAAGGACAGGGGGCCGAGACTTGGTTATTTCCTGGCAAACCTTGACAGGAACTGGGTATTGGATAGGTTCAAAACCGCAATATCCACCTGATCGGCAGACCCAGCAATCAAATTTATACCATAACATAATGTGCCAGGAAAGAGGTGCCAATCAGCATTGAAAATCCTAGTGAACTGTGCTTTACCCTACGCAAACGGTTCCCTTCATCCCGGCCATATAGCGGGAGCCTACCTGAATGCAGATGCATTTGTCAGGTACCATAGGATGATTGGAGATGAGGTTCTTTTTGTGTCAGGAAGCGATGAGCATGGAACACCCATCACTATTACGGCTGAGAAGGAGAAGGTCGATCCATATATCGTTTCCTCGCGTTTTCATGAGGAACATCTGAAAACATTCAGAAACCTGGATATAAATTTCGACATATTTACCAGGACTACCTATCCAGAACATGCCGAAGTGGTACGAGAGTTCTTTCTTGACTTCATGACGAAGGGGTACCTCACGGAAAGGATGATGGTTTCACCTTTCTGCCTCAGCGACAACAGGTTCATGCCGGACAGATACATTGAGGGGACTTGCCCCTACTGTGGATTTCCTCAGGCAAGGGGAGACCAGTGTGACAACTGTGGAAGGACACTGGATCCCCAGGATCTCAAGGATCCAAGGTGCATTCTCCACGGTACCACACCTGAATTCAGGGAGACAAAACACCTGTTTTTCAGGCTTGACCTGTTCCAGAAAGACCTCTTGGAATGGCTCTCCACCAGAACTAACTGGCGTCCCAATGTAATGGCCTTCACTAGGAATTTCATACGCGGAGGACTGAAGGAACGCCCAATAACCAGGGATATCTCCTGGGGTGTGCCAGTTCCGGTAGAGGGCTATGAGGATAAGAGGATATACGTCTGGTTTGAGGCTCTCATGGGGTATGTTTCCGGTGCAAGGATATATTCATCAAGAATTGGCAGGAATGATTACTGGAAGGAATTCTACCTCGATCCGGAAGTTCCAAACTACTATTTCATGGGAAAGGATAATATCCCCTTCCATACCATAATCTGGCCTGCAATGCTGCTGGCAAAAGGACAGTACAATCTGCCGCACATGGTTGTTGCAAACGAGTACCTAAGGTTTAAGGGAAGGCAATTTTCGAAGAGCAGGGGAATCGGATTTTCAGTGGATGAGGTTCTAAAGGTTGTTGATAGGGACTATCTAAGGTTCTATCTCGCATTCAATCTTCCCGAGGGTGGTGACTCGGACTTCAGCCTGGAGGATCTCCAAAGCAGGGTTAACACTGAGCTTATTGACAAGTTTGGCAATTTCATCCACCGGATATCCTCGTTCGTGGTAAACAACAACATCAGCCCCAGATTTAATGAAAATCTGATGGATGAAGATGATCGGAAGATTATCTCGTCCGCCGCAGATATTGTAGCAACCTACCGCAACCACATGGAAAATGTGGAGATTAAGAAAGCACTTGCTCAGTGGATGGAGCTGGTCAGGCTATCCAACACTTACTTCAACGATTCCGCACCCTGGGCGCTCCGAAAGACGAACCCTGAAAAGTGCTCAATGAAACTCCATATTTCCTTGGTGTTAGCTGAACAGCAGGCTGCTATGGCATATCCTTTCATCCCTTCTTCTGCCGAGACCATTCTGAAAATTATCGGGTCGGAAAAGTTTTCCAAAGAAGGATTCAGCATGACCCTATTCACATTCAATGGATCTTCTTTCTCTCCAGTCAGGTCAGATCCTCCCTTTAGGAAACTTGATATCATAAGGGACAATCCGAATTTTGCCGATCTCAAGGTTGGACAGATATCCAGCGTTGCCCCCCATCCATCGGCTGACAAACTCTACATCATCAGGGTTAATCTCGGTTACCGGCAAGCACAGGTAGTTGCGGGTCTCAGGCCCTACTACAGAGAGAATGAACTGGTTGGGAGGAAGGTTGTCATCGTTGATAATCTGAAATGGGCCAGGTTACGGGGGGAAGAGTCGCAGGGAATGTTGCTTGCAGCCGATGACGGGAGGCGTGTGTCTCTGGTTACCCCTGAAGATCAGAGCGTGAAGCCTGGTACTCCCGTCAGAATAGGTGATTTCGACTACAATTCCTCAGGAAAAATAGATATAGACCGTCTGAGGGATCTTAAACTGCATGTTGAGGACATTGACGGAATGCCCAGGGTCGTGGCGGAGATTGACGGCGAAATCCTGCCACTTAATGTTTCCGGGAACCTCATTGTTACGCACGAGCCTGTCAAGGCTGGCTCAATTGTCCGTTAAACAATGCAAGATTAAATTTCCAGGTATTTTTTCATTACACATCCTAATGCCATTATAAATCCCTGCATTCAGCGCATCAAATTACAAACCATGCAAGTTTTAATATATTCTGTTTCATTACCTATCGATTCCATTGGTTCTTATGACGTTTACCAAATTTGAAAAAGCTAGGATTATTGGGGCAAGGGCCCTTCAGATTTCCATGGGCGCCCCTGTCATTATTGATGTTCCTCCCCACATTATGGATCCCGTTGACATAGCCATGATGGAATTCGAGAACAATGTTATTCCCATAACTATCAAACGGGAAAAGAAAAACAACTGATCCACCTGCCGGACACCCCAGGTCCTCCATTTATTGTTTCCTGCAGACCCTCATTCAGCATATTGTTTCTAAGATGGGGGCCTGCAAACAACCATATTGCTTCTTTCAATAAGCTGTAGAATGCGAAGGATATACCCTATGGCTGTTGCAAGCGCATCTTTCTTCTTCAGTTACTATTCCAGGCTTTCCTGGAGCGTCCTGGTAGTATACATGCCTTTCCACCCTGATGTTGGGCAGGAGGCGCTTGCCTTTGCACTGTTCTTTGCGGGATATGCCCTTGTTCAGCTACCTGCCGGATTCCTCTCGGACAGATACTCCGGCGGAAAGATAGTATTCCTGGCACTCATAGGACTGGCAATCTCAACCCTTACATCAGGGCTTTCTGTCAACGTGACGCAGGAATACGCCTCAAGCCTGGCAATGGGACTCACCGCCGGCTGGATCTATCCTGCATCCATTAACATAATGCGGACTTACTATGCAAGCAATCTTACCCTATCAATAGGATACTATAGCATTGCATGGCCTCTTGCAATTATAGTTACAGGGCTTGCTCTCCCATGGATCGCCATACATTATGGATGGCAGTGGGGCTACTATACAACCACTGCTGGCTCCCTTATGGTTGCTGTGATGTCCCTGAAGCTTGACACTGAGAGACGTATCAGGAGGATCAACTTCAGACTCCTTGGAAACCCGAACCTGATAATGCTTTCAGTTGGGGGTTTCCTTTTCTTTCTCTCCTACTGGTCCATAACATTGTACGCATATGGCTATTTTGTTGGTATCGGTGTCAATGGTACCCTGGCAGGACTCATCTTTTCTGCCATGGCTGCAGCCGGAATTCCGGCCACAATTTTCTCGGGAAAAATTTCCAACAGGATTGGTGCCAGGAATACACTTATCATTTCTCTGCTGGTATATGGAGGCATGGTGGCCATGATTTCTGTTGCATATGGTGCGATGGCACTCATAGCCATTTCACTTATCATGGGGTTCTTCAGATTCCTGATAACCCCTGGAAATTCCGATATGGCAGCACGTATAGGCGGAAATGAGGCAGCAAGTGCATCTGGCATCTCCAATATGTTCTGGCAGACCAGCGGAATAATAGGTCCCATTTTTTCTGCAGTGATAATAGATATGGTTGGCTTCAGGAGGCTCTGGCTCGTAATGTTTGTCCTCATATTACTGGCAAGTTTCTTCTATGCCGGAATAAGAACCGCAAAGCCTCAGGTTGATGCTGCAGCCTGATTTTTTGGTGTTGCGCAGTACTGACGTTCCAGGGTATGCGGCGTTGCCCTTGGAGAAAAACTCCAACATTCATGCTTGAATTTTCTACTTCGTTGAATCATGTTTGGAATACTCCGATATTTATTGGCTCGAATGATAATTCTCATGTGTTCGAAAACGTTATATATGGTTTTGCTATAAGTCGGATTACGCACTAAATGGCTAATTGGCCAGATAAATACCAGATATAAAGGCGATAGGGGGACAGAACCTTGAGGTTCAGGATGAACTCTTGATTCCAGGTCTGGGATAAATGGAGTTGTGAGGTAAAACTCACTTCTGACAGGAGAAAAGGTGCAAACTGTGGCTCGCCAATTTTCCCTAATATATTTAATAAAGGATTAACTCCGGTTGATCCTGCCGGCGGCCACTGCTATCAGGTTTCGACTAAGCCATGCGAGTCATGGGGTCGCAAGACACCGGCGCACCGCTCAGTAACACGCGGACAATCTACCCCCAGGAGGGGAATAACCTCGGGAAACTGAGGGTA
>JAMCUD010000096.1 GCA_023379355.1 Thermoplasmatota archaeon | reverse complement strand
TCGTATGTGCCTTCACTCCTTTTTCGACTTCACTTGCGAAGAAGTCAAGGATCTTCTCCTGGTCAGGGTTAGTTAAGTCCAGAAACTGGGCAAAGCTCCTCAATCTCCTGAGCGATCTTTTCACTGTGGACATTGAATAGTTTCCCATTGTCAGGGACCACATCCTGAATTCCTGCAGCCTCCTTGCTAATTCTTCTGGAACTTTATTCCTTTCATATCTTTTATTCATTTCTAACTGCCTCCAACTTCTTTTCCAGGATGGGGTAATATTGATACCTGTCAACCCTATCCTCGATTATGATCCTGCCTTCCTTTTGGAGCTTCTCGGCTGCACTCTTTATATTCCTGAGAAATCCTCCTAATCTCTGTTTATCTTGATGGGTCGAGACTGCCAGTCCAAGGAAAGACAGGATCTCCCTTGTCGATAGCCCAGGGTGTCCTTTGATTACTTCGTAAACATCTTCCCTGTTGAATGGCAGGCTATTCAGCTCTCCAATGGATTGGAGAATCGTTCCTGTTGGGTAATGCGGTTTGTGGCTCATTGCGTTGCCCCCCTTACCGGCCAGAACCTTAGCGACTTCGAGTTATTTCTTCTCTCGATCTCCACCTTCCCTTCCTCTCCTAATTTCTTGAGAATGTGGACCACGACCTGAGACGAAACAACTCTCTCTTTTGTTGTCCCCTTCTCAGAGTATAAAATATAATCAATCTTCGAGCAGATCGATTTGACTTCCGCTCCAGGTGCGAGCTCGACACATCTTAACACTACTTCATCATTCAAATGATATTTCTTCCTACTTTCTATTAATCTGCTCCTCATCTCAATGAACCTCCTTTCTAAATGCCTTTTTGTCCTTGTCGTAGATATATCCCATGTCTTTCAGGAGAGTTGAGCATTTCTGGTACGTCGGCTTTTCCATGTACTCTTCTGGTATGAGGAGATCGTCCAGCTCCTTCAATTTATATTTCCTTTTTACAGCCTCCAGAGCTGCCTTCATCTCTTCTGGGGGTATGCTTATATGTGTAGCACCAGAGCCTTTCCACAGGCCATAGGGTTCTATACTCCTATCAAGGAGCATTTCCATTACCTTAGGACTCACTCCCTTTGAGCCGCACTGTTTTTCAACGGTTTTAGCCCTGGTAATCATTTCATCTAACCAGGAATCAAAACTCATTGTGAATCAGCCTCCTTATCTTCAGGGGAAAAAACCAGAATAACGCTGTAGTAAGAAGGTTCAATCCATTCCAGATTAGCAGAGTACTCTTTCTTTATCATGTCAATTAGCTTCAAGAATTCTGTATTTGCAATTGCCTGGTCGAAGATCTCCACAAAGAATTTGTCATCCTTGCTTTCAGTCTCTATGACTTCCAGATCAATACTGAATTCCCTCAACTTCGTCCGGAATTCTGTTTCTATTGTCAGTACCCATTCCTGAGTTGTCATAGAGATCTTGCCCCCTCAGGTACTGCACTTATGACGTAGCCCATGCTTTTAGATTCAGGCAATGGCTGTTTTACCAGTTCATTTGCCTTTTTCTGCATTTCTGTCTTGAGCAGGAATCTGTCAAGTTCATCACATACGTAACGGTATGTGATTTTCCCTATGACTCCCCCTCTTCCATAGACTTCCTGGGAAAACGATTCGCCTCTGTTGTCGAATCTCTCCCACTTCCCTACTGGCTCATCAACTTCTCCTTCCACTCTGGCAACAACGTACCAGAAAGATTTATTTGCGTCTTGTCTATTCATACTTACCAATCCGCCCTTACGGGCAACTGGATCAGGCTGGAACGAACCATCCTGATCCTTTTTATTCTTGCAATTTTTACAAACTGCCCTTCCAAACTTCAACTGATCATTTTTCAGGAAAACTGGAACATAACCATAGTCTCCCTTTCTGATTTCTTCACCACAGGAGCATTTTATCACTCCCGTTGATTCAGTCTTTCTGTACTCCATCTTACTGCACCTCCGTTATAAGTTCCAGGAATCTTCCGGATTGTGAGTTCACTTCCCCACACTGGGGGCATTTGAAAGTCAATCGTGAACCATTCCAGAAGGTGAATCCAGGACTTACTGACTTCTTACACTGATCGCATTTTACAATGTTTTTAAACATTCAGAACACTCCTGCAAATAGGAGAGCCAACACAATTGCTCCAAGTCCAATCAGCATCATCAAACCCAGAAACAGATTTGATCGGATGGTCCCCATTAGAATTCACCTCTGTACTCTAGCAATAGAGTTTTACTCTCCATCTGCTTTGATATCATATCCCAAACTGTGAGCCTGGTGCCATCCGGCATTGTTGTTATAATGTCAGACAAGAACTCCTTCTCAACACTGTTCAGGCCGAAGGACACAGCTTCCAGTTTCGCCTTAATCCAGTAATACAACAGACGCATGCTCTGTGCCCAGTTTGCCTTGTCAACTCTCTTGTATTTCCCTTCCTTGGGATCCCATTCCCTTCTTGTAGCTGCAAACATAGGGGGTCTTACACGGACTGCTATTCTGTGGACTGATTGATCTGACTTTGTGTATTCGATTATAAAATCGAGCTGAACCTGTTCCATATCGTAGTCTATCTGCCAGTTTATTTGAGATACTCCATATTTCCTTAGGAGCTGGGTTATGTCTTGCTGGGTCTTATCT
>JAMCUD010000095.1 GCA_023379355.1 Thermoplasmatota archaeon | reverse complement strand
AGTGGAGGGTGTTAAATTCAGAAGGTTATTTGATAGTTGACGACTTCCAAAATCCAAAAACCCCTGATGTATTTGGCGCAGTCGCAGATCTGGAGCTCTCTGTTCAAACCCTGCCAAGGACTAAACTCGGCTATGCAGTCAAAGACTGATGGGATCTGAAAGTCTATTATGGTGGTTTCATGCAAATTTCTACTTCTCTCAGTCATTGACACTAAATTAAATAGAACCCTATGTCTTTATACATCGGTATCATGGCGCGAGTGGGAGTAATTGGCCTCGGCTCTGTTGGTTCTTCAGTCATGCATGGAATGTCCTTGTATCATGAATCTTATGGATACGACATAACAGGCGATTATGAAATTAATGAAGTTTTGAATTCCGAAGCTGTCTTTGTTTGTGTGCCTACTCCGGAAGGAGAGGATGGCCGTTTGGACTGTTCTGCTGTTGATGCGGTTCTTGAATTGTTGTCCAAGCACAATTACATGGGCATAGTGGTCATAAAGAGCACTATTAAAGTTGGTTACATGGAATATGCCAATTCAAAACATCCCGACTTAAAATTAGTGTATATGCCTGAGTTTTTGCGTGAAAGGAGCAGGTTTACATGGTTTCTAAAACCTGACAGGCTGGTAATCAGCGGCAAGGAAACCGAGGTAGGCAAGGTGCTTTCTTTGTTTTACTGGGTAAATGATGCAAAAATAATACATACAGACCACAGGAGCGCTGAAGTGGGAAAACTTGCCCATAATGCATACATTGCTACAAAAGTCAGTTTCACGAATCAAATGGAATTGATATCCAATGAGTTGGAGGCAAATTCCAATTCTGTAATGGAAATAGTATCATCTGATCGTAGGGTCATCAGCAATGAACATCTTAGGCCTGGGCTTGGACCATATGGAGGGAAGTGCGTTCCTAAGGACACGGAAGAGCTGATCAACTCAGCTTCCAACACGGAGCTATTAAAGAGTGTAAAAATTGTAAAAGAGTCCTTTCCCGTCTTTGATGGAAGAGAGCAACCCCCATACACATTCGTAGTAATCCCAACAAAAAATCGACCAGACAAACTTAAAAGGGCATTGGAGTCCATTTCAGAACAGACCCGCAAGCCAAGCAAGGTGATTGTGGTCAGTGATTGTTCTGAACTAGAAGAGGTAAGAAGTATTGAAATTGCAGAGAATTTTAAGCATAACCTATCTTTGGAATACATCAGGAACTCGCACGTCAAAAACCTGTCAGGAGCTTTGAACACAGGAATTGAATATTTCATATCCATCGGAGGGGAGCCTGAAAAGGCCTTTCTGGCTATCCTTGACGATGATGACTGGTGGGAACGCACTTACCTTTCAAACGTTTCTGACTTTGCGATGGAGACGGAATCGGACTGGGTTGTGAGTGGCATTATAAGGCACGATGAGGAAAGTGGCCAGAAAATACGGCAAACCATTCCAGAAAGGATTTACATAAGTGACTTTCTTGTTGGAAACCCCAATATCCAAGGCTCGAACCTCTTTGTGCGCCTTTCAAAGATCATTGAAGCAGGAATGTTTGATGAAACTCTTCCAAGCACAACTGATAGAGACATATGCATACGGTTACTCCAACTTTCTGGAATCAGGTATGGGTTCCTAATGAATCATCTCACACACCATTACGCCTCATTGGACAATACCAGACTGTCGACTCCATTTTCTAATGTCAAAAAAGCTGGTTTAGAAGGATTTTACAGGAAGTATCAACCTATTATGACCGGTGAGCAGATGGAATTATTTAAAGAGAGGGCACAGAAACTATTTGGTATATTGATTGAATGAAACAAGACTTAGCATTCTTAGTGGTTGTATCTCTGAACTATAAACCCGGTCCAGTAAAACAGATCCCAGATACACTGATAAAACAGCACGGGGAAACCTTTCTTTCTTAACAGGTCTGGGAGAAACCTTGGCTGGACCCCTTTCAAAGCCATTGCAGGTATCTTCCCTTTGTTTCCATTGGTATTCCAGAACATTATGCTCTTTGCACACCCTTTACCAATTCTATAAGCTGCCCTCAGATCATGCCTTAGTGATACCACAGAATGCTCGATGAATGAGTTTTCCAGAAATGCAACTGGTATTCCAGCTTGTTTGATTCTAAAGTCTAGATCTGCATCAACAGCAAAGGGGACAATATCGTTGAACAGCACGCCTTCCAATTCCTTCAATAAGCCTTTCCTAACGGCTATTCCGGGAGTGTAAACGAGCTTGAGGCTATTTACATAATCTCTCGCCGAGGCAATAAGACCCGTTATTATTCTGTTAGAAGGATTCAGGAATCTGATCTTTGCCCTTGCCACACTATATTTGGTTAATGCCATTCTCAACTGTTTCAGTGTCCCAGGTTCAAAAACTGTATCGGAGTCTGTTATAACAACATAGTCTGAAGTAGCCTTCTCAAAGCCCACATTAGACGCTATTGACAGGTTTCCACCTTCTACTTCAACACATATGGCACCAGTCTCTCTGATGCGCTCCGCGATTTCGGGTGTACCTGTGAACGATACAATAATCTCAGAGTCTATGTCAATGCTGGAAATGCAATCCAGCACATTGAGGTCATTTCCACACCTGATAACTACTGATAAAGCTTCTGAACCCATGATCCGACCATCTGTCAAGTGTCTAGCAGGTCTCGGAAATTATGAAAGACTTGCTGTTTAAGGGCTTCTTGGGCCATATGTCCATCTATGAGATTTAATTGACTTAACCTGAGGATGTCGACGTTCCTTTGGTCTGTTCCACTCAAAGCTTCGGGTATCTTATTCCTTAGGAAATCAAACAAATCTGGATGAGATTTGAGAAAATCTGGAACACTTCCTTTGACGAAACCAAAGTTTATTTTGTCAAATCCAAATTCTTTGTATTTTTTGATGAATTGCGGGATTTCATGAAGATTTCTTGTGGTTAGTGTCATCCTGCCGAATATAGTAAGTTGAGTTTTCAATTCACTCTTTGCTGTTCTAAGTAATTGAATATTGTTTAGAACTTTTTCAAATTTTGAGCCCCTGTTCACTCCTTCGTGCGTCTCTTTTGTAGCACCGTTTAGGGAAATACTCACGACTTTCGCATGGGAAGCGAGTCTTTGAGCCATTGATTCATCTATCAAGAGGCCGTTTGTAAGTATGGTATACTTCTTTCCAGAATTTTCCAAGTATTCCATAAAATCCAGGCAAGGCTTAACATATAGGGGTTCCCCACCTTGAATAACAAAATCTTCAATCGGTGTTATATCCACATTCCTTATCACCACATCTGCATCAAGGTAGAGTGGATTCTTCGCATGTCTCAAGGGATGGGAACACATTTCACAGCGTATATTGCAAGCTTCTCCAAAGCTGATGTGCAGCCGGTGGATGTTTACATAAGCGTTTTTAACCATTAGGTCGTGATTCAGAGATAATGTTTTCTTGTTCAGTAGTGTACAAGCTCCATAACACGGAAGTCTTCCTTGCAGGGAGGCTTCCCTTAAGTCACTCATGATAGCGTTATTTGTTATTTCCTTGAGAGTCGTATTATTGATGTTTCCTACAACATTAGGTTTCTGATGGCAACAGGGGTATACATCACCGTTCCTGTTGATATAGAAACCATCCCAGAGTTGGGGGCAGAATGTCATTTATTCATCACTCATGTAGAATCAATTTATCATAAGGTTTTTTCTGGGATATAATACCGATCATCTCCTCCCTTTCCTCAGCAGTACAATTGCGCAACGCTGGGTCAGGGTCATAGAGATACACTGTATCCCTCAGCCAGAATGGATTATTTGCCATTTCAACCATTGGAAGCATGAAGGCCCAGTCTTCTGCATACGGAATCCACAGTCCATTGACTTTCAGATCATCTTCAGCTATGCTGTCGAATAGGTATTTCCTGAAAGTCTTCAGGTGTTGCCAAACATTCCCTCCTCTGCAGGCTCTGGCATCTTTGAAATTCACTGTGTATTCCCTGTACTTGTCTGTCCTTATCATTGAACCAACAGTTAGATCTGCCCCGTTGCCATAAATGCCCAATAGTTTTGAAACCACATCATTTTCCAACAAGGCATCGTCAGCATCAAGCAACGCTATGATTGAATCTTTTCTCTCTATTAGTGTGCTTATTGCTATGAAGTTATTCTCCATGACTGTGAGGGGTTTGTGGTTTCTCAGAAATGTTGCCCTATCCTTCCACTCATTTCTACAAAGTTCTTCTAGAACTTCAGCTGAACCATTTTTTGAGGCAGCATCTATGAAAATTACCCCAAATGATTGTTCTTGTTGCATTTTTAGAGATTGAATGCAACGGTGGAGCTTAACAAGAGGAGTGTTTTTTCCTCTTACAACAAAAATCAATTTTTCCTTACGTATGCCTAGCCATTCTTTCATGGACCCATGCAAGTCAATCGACCCAATCTGTTTCTGTATCACTCTTCCGCGTTCTACCGCCTTGATGATGTTGTACAAGCTAAGGGAATCTGTTTTCATTTCATTCGGAACATGTATCATGAATCCCCCAGGATCTCCCCCTCTGTAAAACGAATGAGAAGATTTAACTAGCCTTTTATCAAGTGACCTGTACCACGATAGTTCCAGCCTTCTGGCATTGATACTGTTTGGTAGTGGACGTAAGGCCTCAATCTTTCTAATATTTATTAGAGAAAACCTCACTTCTGTTCTCCATTTTCCATTTGGCCCAGAAGGTGTGTATTCTTGTGATTCGTGGATAGGTGGTGGCAGGGATGCTCCAACAGCATCTGCATTCCTATTCAATACTTCGATGAGGTTATTCACGGATTCTTGTGTATTCGCTCCCCCTAATATTATGTCACTATCAGTTTGAAGTATCAAGTCAGTCCTGCATTGTTCGAATCCAAAGAGTGTGTCTATTGTTGGTTCACCATTCTTCGAAAGTGGATCATCAGTGTCGATGTTGAACCAACGCTTAGAAATTCCTCTAACTGCATCAGGTTGGTCTGGGGCAATGAAGTACCTGTCTATTAAGGCCCTTTCCTTCAGCCTCTCGAGTGCAGCAAGCTCAGCATCCTCGTCAGGTGCAGTGTACTGCCGCGTGAAAGGCCCTTTATTGGAGCCACATATTACTATTTTTTCAAAGAACTTATGTCCCCTTTCCAAAGAATTGACTAAATGCTCCACCTGAAATTCAATATTTTCCCATTCCATGTAGCATGTCCGAATCAGAAGAGTTACATTCAATCTGGTATTGTCCTTCTTTTCTGAAGATTCAAGAGCGAAAGGTTCTGGATAGATTTTGGCCTCAATATCATGATTGAATAAATCAATTCCATTTAATTCTGGTAGCTTCTCTGCGATGGAACGAGTCAGAAGCGTTTTTAGGTCAGCCCTACTCGGATACTTGAAAGACAAAAATGCTCTTTGCACCATTTGTTTCCAGAAATTCTGGTTCAACCGTACTACAGAAGACCCCACATCTACAAAAATTAATCCGGAATCCAAGACTTTTAGGTTATCAGGGTGAATATTTGTGAGGGCTATGTGCCTTTCCTGGCACTCTTTGAGCATTTCAACAAGGTCCCACCAGTGCCCTCCTCTATATTCCTCCCCTATCATCCTTGGACTTTCGATAATACAGGCATTTTCTGTGACTAATATATTCAGTACCGGGAGAATATGCTTCATTTTCCCCGTGGAATTGGATAGGAATTCTTCAAGGAAATTCTTCTGCTTATCGCTCAGGCTTTCCCTACCATTTCTAAAAATCTTGTATATCCTGTCTCTTCCTGCAAACACGAAGCCTTCTTTACCTTCTCCGAGATAAAGAAATTCCTTTTCATCAATGCATCCCTGAAGGATGTTTAACGCAGCTTCTCTATCTCTAATTTCACTTTTCGGCAGCCTTCCCACCCCTTGTGTTTATATCAGAGGATGAACAAGGAAAAATTATAAAATTCTATCGCGTAAAATGTCCTAGACACTTGCCACAAAAAATTAATGATTTCCTTCTTGTTCTTATACTTCAATGGCAAATTATCAAGAGAAATGTCCTTTGAACTGAAACTGTATACTTCTCAAGATTAGCCCCCGTGTGGCCTTTAGGTATTCTTCTCTCTTGGATCGAAAGACGGGTCTTGCCTCTTTATAGGTGAAGCGTTTATTTACTCTTGAAGCCAATATCTCTTAAACCCTTTCACCGGATCCCCCGTTTCTCCTCACGCAACACTGCAAGTTTACAGCTCGTCGCTCCTGCGTGAGGCAATGGTGGTCATGAGTGATGATTTTGAACTCGCCGCTAGGGAAAATCCATCAGGCGTGCCAAGAATCCGGAAGAGGAATGCAGTGAGATTAATAACTGGACTGGAATGATCTATGCCCGTCAAATCCCCTCATGACTTGAGGGCAATAGAGGCTGAAGTGTCTTTTTATGTAATTAACCAAGAAAGGTGAGCATGTTACTGCCATCTTCTGTAAGATAAACTTTTCTGCTTCCACCCTCCTTCATAACCTCTACAAGACCCATTTTTTCAAGCGGGTCAAGATATCGTACATTCAGTTTCATATAAAGTGAGTTATCATTCTTGTCCTCCTTGTCAGAGGTACTTTTTCCTAGGTGGCTGATATCCTTGGCATCCCTAGTTAGAAGACCTCTTTGGAGGGCTTTTTCAACCAGTCTCCTCTTGGGCACGGGTTTGCTGTTCTCCTTCAGTAACTTAAGGAATTCTATGAGGTGTTGTTTTGGTTTCTCTACCGGATAGCTAGGCATAAGCACTATATCCCGGCATCCGCTGCTCATCTGATTCCCATCTGATGAGGGGTTGTATCTTTCCGGGATAACATAATATGCATCAACTGTTTGAGTCCCTTTCATCACCATTGATATCAACATTCCCGCCATAGCTTCCACTTTAGAACCGGAGGACACATTCACGGAGACATTGTTTTTCTTTTCTTTCTCAATTATTGCGCGCATAACCTTCATTATATTGTAGAGGTCTCTAATACTGCATTTCTCTTTTTTATACTCTATTCTCTCCTTCACAAGCCATTGCTCAATGTTTTTCAGATAGTAATTGTCCTCTTGGTCTTCTTCGTCAACTAAGAGCCATACCCTGTCAGCTTTTAACGTCGAGAGAGGTATGATGATCCTATCATACTCAAAGCCCACGGGAACAATGTGCACCCTTAATTTTGTTTCGTACATATGCTCACTTTAGTCAAATTAGTAAATTTACTAATATGATAACTTATAAGTAAGATCTAGAATTTATAATTTAGTTTGCTTAAACAATGGGGTGTATAAGAATGAATAAAAATGAGACTCGGTTGGCCAAAATAGCAGTAATTTTCGCAATTGGAGCCGCATTCCTCATTCTGGTGCCCAGTTCAACTATAATAAATGATTTCAGTGCAATTGTAAAGGATATGGATTCTCTTGGCAGCAACCATAGGGCACCGATTCCAAGCATGCTTAATGTCTCCATGGATGTGAGCTATTCTGGAAACACATATCCACTAATACTGGAAGTAAACAGAACTGATTACGATAGCCTTCAATACTTTCATGATGGAAATCCAGTTTATACCTATCTGGCTGACAGCATTTCCAATGGAAATCATGGTATGTACAGAGTATATTCAGAGCATGTAGATTTCAGTTCATCTGCACCATGGTTCCCTGGAGCTTCCAGTTTGCTGGAAAAACTTACGAATATTTATGTGGGCGAAAACTACGGTTTCCTGACTTTGCAGAACATGTCATCGATTAACACAGAATTCTCATCCTTCCATAACGCTTCCTCTTTTTGGAACGAGGCAGATCAGAAACTAATCCTCGGCCTTGGATGGGTTTTCAACAATATTGATTTTGTCGGGAAAGCCTTAGCCGCAATAGAGAACCTGTTGTATCCATCCTCTGAGAATAAGCAGATCATGGAATTTGTTGCGTTCGAGTACGTCATGTTCGAAGGTTCGCAGTCGCTGAAGACAAGCAGTTATGGGGGAGAATACAACTCTGTGATAAACACATTACTCAACTATAACGTTGTTTCTAGTGCCACATACAGCGATGCCCAGGTTCTTTCAGGTTTTTCAGGCATGCAGTATCTGACAGTCAGAAACCTAACCCTTGCACTCTTCTCCGATCTTTTTGGTGCCTCTGTGATTCCTGCTGCTGTGAACGTTGGTGCATATGTCACCCAGTCCGTCATAAATGACAGTTCATCTGTAGGAGTGGATGCTGCCCTTCAGGTTGCTGGCAATATGGCAGATCAGGAAACAGCAGATGTGTCATTGAACTCAGCTCTGTCAGATGTGTTGGGGTCATTCCTCTCTATAGATTTCCCGCTTGCACTCATAGCAGCCCTTGCAAACCTTCTTGATAAGTATGTGAAAATACCTCTGAACTACATTGGATTGGAGCTCCACGTTGAGAGTTTGGCTTACCAGAATATTTCTTCGAAGTATGTTCAAGCGTTGTCCCACATGGCATCAAAAGGCGTGCCGGATTTAAGTAATGTTGAGGAATCATCTAATTTTTACGTTGCATTGTTATCGCTGGCTTCAATATGGTACTTCGTAGATTCTCATCTTAATGCTTCTAACCATGGAGTTGCAAAGAGCGACACCTTGCATGTTCAGAAGGCTATGCAGCTTGTCGCTGCATTTAATGATGAAGCAGGAACGATTTTGTAAGAACCCGATTCATTCAACTCTTTGGCTTTACCCAATGACTAAGTGACTCCGTTGCCGCAGGGGTCTTTTCCGAGTACAATATACTTGTCAATGCCTTTGATGATTGAAGAATAAACGTTATTGTACTTTGAACCCTTGGAAATTTCATAATACCGCCATTTTGACGTAAGTGCCAAAACATTCCTTACAATATTCGCAATTTCTGTAGTAAGAATATAGGTGCTGTATATCTCATATTTTTTCTTCATCTCTTTTTTTTGGGTCCAATGGCTTTCTTGCTACATGCACTATCCGGCTCCATACATCATAGGCAAAATTCACGAGTTCAAAAATACGTATTCTATCTCTCTTATCATTTCCGATGAAATATGCACATCTTATGGCGATCCTATAGGATATCTCATTTTTTGCCCAGCCCCTAACAGAGCCTTGAGGGAAATCACCAAATCAAGAAACTTGTCGCCACCGTCACTTTTTAAATCATAAGAAGCAAACCTCCTGAAAATCCTTGATCCTGTTTCGGCCATCTTTCTCTCCGTAAGTGCATCGATCCTGTCAATGAATTCTGTGCCTCTAGACAGCATTGTATGTATGTTCTCCGTGAGTATGCGAGCTATTGCAAGAATATCGCGGTTCTTTCACACTCTCCATACAAGGCTGAGGTATTTTCTCCGCATCCTCTCTGAATATTTTACAACGCTGTGTGCAGCAGTCACCAGAATGAATCAGATCATTGACAGGCCATGTCTTGTTATATGCCCTCTTATATCTGATGATCCGAATTGATTCTGTCTTGGAACAAGGCCTGCATATGATGCAAGCTTCTCCTTTGAACTGAATCTGGATATATCATCTATCTCTGACATGATTGCAGTTGATGAATATATGCCGATACCGGGAAGTGTCATGAGGGGACTCACATTCCTGTCACTGATGACAGATGTGGATATCTCATCCTTCACAATAGATTCCTTTCTCATCAGGTATGTTATCTGATCCATTAGATCAGAGAGGACGAATCTCTGTGCCATGGGTAGATTATCCTCTGATCTGAGGATGCATTTCATTCCCCCTTTTTCAGAATATGTCACTTGCAACAATGTTTATACCTGCAGAAGCCAGGATGGCATGAACCCTGCTCTTCTTGATCATGGTTATGATCTCTCCCAGTGATCTTCTATACCTGATAAGTGATCTGAGATCATCCGAGTACCTGGAGGGAAGATGCACATCAGGCAATTCCCCCAGTCTAAGAAGCTTTGCAAGCTTATATGAATCCTCCCTGTCATTCTTCTTGGTTGCGTTGAATATGAGGACAAGCTTCACCGGATCAGCTAAGTGCACAGAAAGATATCTCTCCCTGAACTCTGCCCATGCAGATTCATCGTTCAAAATCTCATACTTCTTATTCACGTCTCCATTATCTTCCATCTCTGTGATGTATAAACTACGTTTATGAACATCCATGCATATCAGTACTCTGATCACCCCCATTTGTCTGGTGAGAGCTTAGAGTCAGAGAATGCTCGACAGCATTCTATTCACCCTTGTCTCAGGGTATTATGTCAGAGCGAAGGGCGTTCGATCTGTTGCGCGACCTCTCAGACCAAATGGTACAACGTCCGCCTTCTACGCCTCTCACGCTAACATTGTCATGAAAGTGTGGCCACAAGAACTTTTTTCTTGACATTTGTTGAAGAAGAAGTATTTTCATCATGAGAATGGGGGTCCGATATGCCGGTTAGTTGATCGTCAAGTGCCTCAATCTTCCTGTAAAGTTCTGATAATCCTGTGTGATAAAGGTTCATGGATATTTATCATGAGGTCATGAAAAAGGGTTTCGGTGGCAGTTTTTTCGAAAACCTCTGGGGAATATTGAAGCGATCTGCCTTAGTCTTATGGCGTAAAAATATCGCACGTTTAAAGATAAACCTGACAACTGTGGGTTATCGATGAATTCAACAAATTTTACTTTGATCTCCTCAGGCAAATATGTGTTTTCAAATCTCTTGAACTCTTTGTCAAGTGTTTCCTAGTACATATCATTACTTGTTCAATTTTTATGTTAAATATAGCACGGTATTGAACCTGTGAGTAAATGCAGGTTCATATATATTGAGGATTCCGATTTCAGGGAAAACCCATCTTCTTTATTCTAAAATAGAAAACCGTACTCACTTTTAAGTGAAATTATTATAGAGAACTAGGCTAAGTCAGTAATGGGATCAGCGCATCGCGGTTTCGTAATGTTCTATTAGTGACTTACAGTGGGCCTCCTTGCTGAAACACCTTCTTGAAAAATTGTATGCCGCCCTGGAAAGTTTCTCGTAATCACTTCTGTTTTCCCTGAGTGAAATGATGTAATTTGCAATATTAATCGGGTCTGTAAAATTGAAGGTAATCATTCCGGTCTCATTTCCTCTGGCATATTCCAGAAGGGGAAAGTCCTTAGAAACTATCGTAGGGACTCCAAATGCAAGAGCCTCCAGGACGGAAATGCCGAAGGTATCAGCCGATGCAGGGTATACGAATAGAGATGAGGAGCCAAGGAGTCGGAGTTTTGTCTCTTCGTTGACATATCCTGTTAGTTTGACCCTGGAAGAGAGACCTCTTTCCTTTGTGAGTTTTCTGAGAAGTTCCTCATCGGGCCCAGTTCCGGATATCAGAAACTTAATGTTCTCACTTTCCGGAATCTTTTCAGCCACATCAAGAAGTCTGAATGCCCCCTTATCCCGAGTAATCCTTCCAAGGAACTGCACCACAAATCCATCATCCGCATCACCACCTTCTTTTTCCTTGAATTTCTCTGTATCCACAAAGAGAGGGAGTTCTACAGTATTGGTAAGTCCCTGATCCATGAGATATTTCCGTGACTTTGAGCTGGGAACGAAGATCTCCCTGCATCTCTTATAAAGATAAAGGTTGTATCTCCAGGTTAGGGAAAATAGGGTTTCCTTCATAGGTAAACTCATTGATTCCTTCATCCTGACAAAGTCCGTATGAAATGTTCCAAAGATAGGTATATTCTGGTTCTTCGCCAGTCGATATCCCAGTGTACCCAGGAATGGATCATGTATGTGAATAATATCAAACTTTTCCTTCGATGCCCGACTGTAAAGGCTGAATGGGATAAGAGAAGCAGGAACACTGTACTGGGTATACATTGGTAGAGGGAAGCTATGGGAAACATGCACATTCTTCTCACTCCTATTTCCACTGAATGAAAAAATGTGAACCTCATGTCCCATAAATTCCAAGGTCTCTTTGACATC